>NZ_JBSFMS010000015.1:0-87723 GCF_053599675.1 Streptomyces sp. NPDC000880
TGGGCGTGAAGCTGACCACGCTCCGCCCCGAGCAGGCCGACTACATCGGTGTCCCGGTCGAGGGCCCGTACAAGTCCGACCACTACCGCTACTGATCGGCTGTTGAGCAGTAGCTGATCGGCCCCCAAGACCAGGCCCCCGCCCATCCCCCGGGCGGGGGCCTGACCCATTCAGCGCATGGATGCGACGGCCCACTCGGCGACGACGGCCACCGCGACTCCGCCCCCCAGAACCGCGGTGGCCACCCGCGTACGCCCTTGTCGGCTGAGGACCAGAGCACTGCCGCAGAGGATCAGCGCGATGCCGTAGAAGCCCATGGTCAGCACCGAGTGCGTGCTGCCGAGCCGCAGCACGAGGGTGACGCCCACGGCGATCATGATGATCGCGGAGAGAGCTATCCGTACGCCGCGTGCCTGACGTGGTGTGAGCCCTTGCCGTTCCGGGCTCGAATTGGCTTCTGACATGCTCGGAAGACTAGCGTCCCGTCCCGGCGCTGACTGCCGGGGCCGACACGCTCCTCGCTCGCGCTCACGCGCTGCGGGCTCTGCCCACGCCGGCTTTCCACAGCGGAGCGGTGCCGGTGAGATGACAGGCCATCAGGTAGAGCGGGATCGGCGGAGTGTAGGGGCTGGTGTCGTCGGGCCGGCGGATGAGGCGGGGGCTGGTCGCCGGTACGTACGCCCCGCGGGCGTAGTGCGACGGCAGCGGCCAGGTCAGCTCCAGGTCCGAGCCGGCCGGTACGATCCACCACCACCAGTCGTCGCCGACGAAGACACAGCCCTTCCGCGGCAGCCGCCCGAGCAGCCCCAAGCCGTACCGCGCGGGAATGCCCACAGCGTCGCAGCCCAGATCGGCCGAAAGCGCGGGCGGGAGTGCGAGCCGGGTCATCCGGGCCTCGCTGGGGTGCCGGCTGTTCCGCCAGAGGAGTGTCGCCGGGCCCTTCAGCACAGCCTCTCCGGTCCCGGCATAAAGTCCGTCCCGAACGGAACGTCCGCTCCGGACGGGAGGTCCGCGTGCGCCCGCTCAGCGCGCGGCAGCTCCGCCCAGACGATGCGGCCCCTCCCGTGCTTCGACTCGTACGCGCCCCATGCGCTGCTCACGGCCTCGACCAGCAGCAGTCCGCGCCCGCGTTCCCCCTCGACGGGGTGGCAGACGTGCGGGCCCGTGGGCGCGGCTCCCTGGTCCTGCACGGTGATGCGCAGCCGCTCCGCGCCGTTGAGGAGTTCGCAGGCGACCAGGTGGCCGTCGGTGTGCACGACCGCGTTCGTGACCAGCTCGGAGACGACGAGCATCGCTGTGTCGTGAACATCCCCGCCTATGCCCCAGCAGTGGAGCCGCTCGCGGGTGAGCTTTCTCGCCCGGCCGACGAATTCGGCACGAGCGGGCAGCTCGAAGCCGTATCGGTGGTGGTCGGCCCCCGAACACGGGTCCAATCGCTGGGCAGTGAGCGAGTCACGATTCACCCGACCACTCTCCCGCTGCAAAGGACACCTTGGCAAGACCCACTCTGAAAAATCCAGAGTGGGCATATTCATCGCTGCGAGGCCGTGGCACACTGCTCGCAACAGCACGTGCGGAGGTCTCGAAGTGAGTGAACCGCGGTCCGCCCCCACAGTGGGGCAGGTCGTTCTCGGCAAGCGCTTGCACGACCTGCGGGAGCGAGCCGGACTCAGGCGCGAGGAGGCCGCAAAGGTCCTTCGCGTTGCCGCGGGCACCATCCGTCGGATGGAAAACGCCGAGGTTGCGCTGAAGATCCCGTATGTCCAGCTGCTGCTGAACGCGTACGGGATCACCGACGACGAGGCGCGCGGTTTCATCGAGCTGGCCGAGGAGGCCAATAAGCCCGGCTGGTGGCAGCGCTTTCACGACGTTCTGCCGGGCTGGTTCAGTATGTACGTCAGCCTGGAGGGCGCGGCCGGCCTGATCCGCGCCTATGAGCCGCATTTCGTGCCCGGTCTGCTCCAGACGGAGGACTACGCCCGCGCGATCATGCGCGGCGGAGCCGTCGGCCAGACCGATCCGGCCGATATCGAGCGTCATGTGGCGCTGCGGATGGAACGCCAGGCCCTGCTCACCCGCCCCGACGCACCCAAGCTGTGGGTGATCATGGACGAGACGGTGTTCCGCCGGCCCGTCGGCGGCCCCGGCGTCATGAGAGCGCAGATCGACCGGCTGCTCGAAGGGACCCAGCTGCCCCATGTCACCCTGCAGATCGCGGAGTTCGCGACCGGACACCACCCCGGCACCTACGGGCCGTTCGTCCTCTTCCGGTTCGCTGTCCCCGAGCTCCCGGACATGGTCTACAGCGAGTACCTCACCGGCGCCGTCTACCTCGACGCGCGCCCCGAGGTCGCTTCACATCTGGAGGTTCTGGACCGAATGGCGGCTCAGGCCGCGACTGCACAACGCACGAAGGAGATCCTCAAGGATCTCCGCGAGGAGCTATGAATGGATCACATATACAACGGCATGCCGGCCGCGGAGCTGGGCAGCGAGGGCTGGCACAAGCCGTGGAGCGGCGGCAACGGGGGCAACTGCTTCGAGACCATGAAGCTGGCCGACGGCCGGGTCGCGGTGCGCCAGTCCGCGGACCCGGACGGCCCCGCGCTGATCTACACCTCCGGCGAGATCGCCGCGTTCATCGAGGGAGCCAAGTCCGGCCAGGCGGACTTCCTGCTCACCTGACTCCGAACGTGGTCCGCACCTGATTGCTCAGCTGCCCCTCACCCCTCACCCCTCACCACCGAGACCTGTGGAGCGAGAGATGACCGGTCACGACGCGCCGCCCTCCGGATCGACGCCGGCAAGCCGCATCCGGCCCGGGTGTGCGACTGGTTCCTCGGCGGCAAGGACAACTATCCGGTGGACGAGGCGATGGCCAGGCAGTTGCTCGCCCTCGACTCCCGCGGCCGCGAGTTGGCCCGGGTCAACCGGGCGTTCATGCAATGTGCCACGCGCTGGCTGAGCGCGAACGGCGTACGCCAGTTCCTCGACATCGGCACGGGCATACCGACCGAGCCCAACCTCCACCAGATCGCCCAGCAGGCCGCCCCCGACTCGCGCGTCGTCTACTGCGACAACGACCCCGATCGTGCTGGCCCACGCGGACGCCCTGCTGCGCAGCACGCCCGCGGGCGCCACCGAGTACATCGAGGCCGACGCACGCCATCCGCAGACCATCCTCGAACGTGCCGGGAAGGTCATCGACTTCAGCCGGCCGGTCGCCCTATCCCTTGTCGCGCTGCTGCACTTCGTCGACGACGAGGACGGGGCGTACGAGGTGCTCGGCCGGCTCATGGGCGAACTGTCTTCCGGCAGTTACCTCGTGGTGTCCCACGTCACGGGCGACTTCGACCCTGAAGGCGCGGCGAAGGCCCGCGAGATGTACCGCGCCCGCGGTCTGACCCTGCGCCCCCGGTCCCGCGAGGAGTTCACGCGGTTCTTCGACGGCTTCGAGCCCGGCGTCTCGCCGGCCGCCGACTGGCATCCGGAACTGGGCGAAGCGGTGCGGACCGAGAGCGACGATCCGATCCCCGGGTACGCGGGCGTCGCCCGCAAGGCATAAGTGCGAGTCTCCTGAGCCCTGCTGAGGGTCTCCCGTTGCGGCCAGGGGCGTCTTCCTTCTCCGGACGTCTCGCCTGCGGTTGATCCTTGCCCTAGCGGCAGTGCATGCCGTCCGCGTGGCCCAGATCGGCACCCCCATGCTCGACGACGTCGGTCTCGGCGACGCCTGTGGTGGTCAGAACTTCGGCCGCACGGCAGGGTCGGACAGCCGGCGGCCAGCCGCTCGGCGGCGAGTGGTCCGGCCGGCCTCGGGCTCTGCTACTTTCCTGGGGCGAGAAACCGGTTTCTCAGCCGTGCGTGCCAAAGGAGGGCGTCCTGATGGTTGCCTCGAAGCGTGCGAAAAGGGTCACGATCGCCGATGTCGCACGGGAGGCCGGGGCCTCCGTCGCCACCGTCTCCCGCGTCCTGAACGGCGTGGACACCGTCGCCCCCGTCCTCGCAGAGCGGGTCAGGACGGCCATCGGTGATCTCGGCTACCGGCCGAGCGCCGCCGCGCAGGGCCTGGCGCGCGGCCGCTCCGGCACCATCGGTGTGCTTGTCCCCGATCTCGCGAACCCCTACTTTCACGACATCATCAAGTCGGTCTCCATCGTGGCCCGCGAGGCCGGCAGCCGCGTCCTGGTGATGGACTCCAACGAAGACCCGGACGTGGAACGGGAGCTGACCGAGGACCTGATCCACTACGCGGACGGTCTGCTGCTCTGCTCGCCCCGGATGCCGCGCGCCGACCTCGCCGCGCTCGCGGGCCGCGGCACCCCCATGCTGGTCACCAACCGACAGGTCGCGGGCCTGGCGCTGCACTCGATCACGGTGGACTTCTTCCGCGGGATCATGGCCCTGTGCGGCCATCTTGCCCAGCTCGGCCACCGCAAGGTCGTCTACCTCGAGGGCCCGGAGCACGCCTGGGCCAACGGCGAACGGCTGCGCGCTCTTTCGGGCGCGGAGGCCTTCGGCCTCGAAGTGCACGCGGTGCCCTGCGGGTCCACCACCGACGAGGGGTACGCGGCGGCCCCCGCGGCCCTGGAGAGCGGCGCCACGGCCGTGATCGCGTACAACGACTTCGTCGCGCTCGGCGTCCTCGCCCGCTTCTACGAGCTGGGCGTGAAGGTGCCCGACGACATGTCACTGACCGGCTTCGACGAGATCGACATGGCCCGCTTCTCCGCGCCCCCGCTGACCACGGTAGCGGTACCGCGCGACCAGCTGGGTCAGATCGCGGGTGAGGCGCTCGGCTGCATCATGGGTGGCGACGAGGACATCGAGCCCGCAACTGTCCCCGTTGAGCTGCGCGTTCGCGGTTCCACCGGCGCACTCTCTTGACACGGCTCCTGGCGGGGTGGACTTTGTTCGGGCACAAGGCCGAGTAAGCGCTATCTCACCAGAGGGGTGCGAGTCGCCATGTCCCGTCCACTGCGCCACCGTTCAGCAAGGATCGCGCTCGCGGGACTGCTGCTCGCGGTGGCAGCCGCCGGCTGCGGCGCACCCGACTCCGGGAGTTCGGAGTCCAAGGACAAGACCCCGCAGAAGATCCCGGCGAAGCCGGCCAAGCCGGTGACGCTCGACGTCCTGGATGTCGCCGGGAACCTCCAGCTGACCCAGGGCATGATCGACGAGTTCGTCGAGCAGCACCCGGACATCGTCAGCAAGGTCACCTACTCCAAGGCCCCGGCGCCCGACCTGGCCGGCAAGATCAAGGCGCAGCAGCAGGCCGGCCGCGTCCAGATCGACCTCGTACTCACCGGGACGGACGGTCTGGCCGCCGGACTCTCGCAGAAGCTGTGGAGCTCCATGGCTGAGCAACAGTCGCTGATCGGCACGCCGGACTATCTGGAGCCCGCCGCCGAGATGCAAAAGCTTGCGCAGGGCCATGGCACCGCGATCGTCTACTACCCCTCCGGCCCGCTCATCGAGTTCAACCCGGACAAGGTCAAGAACCCGCCGAAGTCCCCGCAGGAGCTGCTCGCCTGGGCCAAGGCGCACCCCAGGAAGTTCCAGTACGCCGACCCGGCCAACTCCGGCCCAGGCCGCACCTTCCTGATGGGCCTGCCTTATCTGCTCGGTGACAAGGACCCCGGCGACCCGGTCAAGGGCTGGGACAAGACCTGGGCGTACCTCAAGGAGCTCGACAAGTATGTCGGCGTCTATGGCTCCGGCACCACCGAGACCATGAAGAACCTGGCGTCCGGCCAGCACGACATGGTGCTGTCGACGACCGGCTGGTACATCAACCCGCGGGCGCTCGGCACCGTGCCGAAGAAGATGAAGGCCGGGCACTTCGACAAGATGACGTGGGTCACCGACGCGCAGTACGCGGTGGTCCCCAAGGGCGTCGACGCGGACACCATGTCCGCGACGCTCGCGCTGATCAAGTGGATGCTCACACCCGAGCAGCAGGCCAAGGCGTACGACGACGGGTACTTCTACCCCGGCCCCGCGGTCAAGAACGTGCCGCTGACGATGGCGCCGGAGAAGTCCCAGAAGGTGCTGAAGGAGTTCGGTGTCCCGGAGTTCGACCGGTGGATCGACCAGTTCCCGAAGAAGCCCTCGCTGCCGGCGGAGCAGCAGGTCAAGGCGTTCGACATGTGGAACCGCGAGGTGGCGGGTCGCTGATGTCCAGGTTCTCGATGCTCAGGCTGGACAAGGTCTCCCGCAGCTTCGGCCGCCACGCGGCGCTGCGGGATCTCGAACTCGAGATCAGGGGCGGCGAGTTCGTCGCCCTCCTTGGGCCCTCCGGCTGCGGCAAGTCCACTGCCCTGAACTGCCTGGCCGGGCTCCTGCCGCTCACCGGCGGCGCGATCCGGCTCGATGACGAACGCATCGACCATGTCGCGCCGGAGCGCCGCGGCTTCGGCATGGTCTTCCAGAACTACGCGCTCTTCCCGCACCTCACCGTGCGCGGGAACGTGGCCTTCGGCCTGAAGATGGCCAAGGTGCCGAAGGCGGACATCGCCGGACGGACGGACCGGGCGCTGGAGATGGTCCAGTTGACCGAACACGCCCACAAGCGGCCCGGCCAGCTCTCCGGCGGGCAGCAGCAGCGCGTCGCCATCGCCCGCGCGATCGTCCTGGAGCCGCGGCTGGTCCTGATGGACGAGCCGCTGTCCAACCTGGACGCCGCGCTCCGCCTGGAGATGCGCACCGAGATCCGGCGGCTCCACCAGAGTCTCGGGCT
The DNA here is from genome assembly GCF_053599675.1 of Streptomyces sp. NPDC000880. Classification (NCBI taxonomy): domain Bacteria; kingdom Bacillati; phylum Actinomycetota; class Actinomycetes; order Kitasatosporales; family Streptomycetaceae; genus Streptomyces; species Streptomyces sp. NPDC000880. The sequence continues at coordinate 6,737 of NZ_JBSFMS010000015.1, forward strand.
GACGACGGTGTACGTCACCCACGACCAGGAAGAGGCGCTGTCGCTCGCCGACCGCCTCGTCGTGCTCCGCGACGGGCTCATGCAGCAGGTCGGCACACCCGAGGAGGTGTACGGCAGGCCCGCGAACCGCTATGTCGCGGGCTTCATGGGCTACCGCAACATGCTCGACGTCACGGTCACCGCGACGGCCGGCGGCACGCTCTCGCTCCGGCTCGCGGACGCGGGGCTGACGGGCCTCGATCGCGACTCCCTCCCGGCGGGTGGCCCCGGCATCGCGGCGATACGTCCGGAGGACCTGGACGTCGCGGGCGAGAACGCCGCCGGGCGCATTCCGGCGGGCATCGAGGTTGTTGAGTACCACGGCCGTGAACTCGCGGTCCAGGCACGGCTGTCGGACGGCCAGCAGGTCCACTTCCGCACGGCCGGCAGGCTGGCCCCGGGCGACCGGGTGGACCTGGCGGCAGCGCCGGAGCGAGTGCTGGTCTTCGCCCCGGAGGGCGCGCAACCGGCCGAGCCGGTGAGGGATGTACCGCGCCAGAAGGCGGTGACGTCATGACCGCGCGGCCACTGCGGGACCCGGCTCGCGGGCGGGGGCCGGGTATCCGTCTCGCCGCCGGACGCGGTGAGGCCCATCCGCGGCTGGTGCCGACCCGCCGACGAGTACCGAGTGCCAGTCCGCGCGGGCCGGGCCCAACTGCGTTGGGCGCAGTGCGGTCGGCGCCCGCGGCTGCCTGTCGGTGTGGCGTGGCGACGCTGCCTCGGTCAGGCCCGCGCCCCAGCGCCGCCGCGGCGGGCGGCCCCGCAGGGGGGACCCCATGACCACCCGCGCACCCGCGCCGCCCGTTGGTCGAGACAGCCGGCCCGCGCTGCGGCACCGCCTCGCCGAGCGCGGGGTCGACCGGACGCTGCTCCTCCTCATTCCCGGCGCGCTCTTTCTCGTACTGCTCTTCTGCTACCCCTTTCTCTACGGGCTCCAGCTCTCCTTCCAGCCCCAGGAGGGCGGTGGCGCGCTCGCCAACTACCGGGAGTTCTTCTCCGACCCGTATCTGCGCGAGACGATCTGGATCACCCTCGAACTCGCCGTGCCCGTCGCCCTGGTGAACTGCCTCGCCGCCGTCCCCGTCGCCTTCCGCACCCGCGGTCCTTTCCGCGGCCGACGGCTGATGACCACCATGCTCGTCATGCCGATCACCCTCGGCACGGTCCTCACCGCACAGGGCCTGCTCGGCTATCTCGGCCCCAACGGCTGGCTCAACAAGGCTCTGTTGGGCACCGGCCTGATCGACCAGCCGCTGAACCTTGTGCACAACTACTGGGGCGTGTTCGCCTCGCTGGTGATCACCGGCTTCCCCTTCTCGTATCTGCTCACGCTCTCCTATCTCACCGGCATCGACCCGAGCCTCGAGCATGCGGCGGCGACGCTCGGGGCGAACCGGCGGCAGCGTTTTGGCCATGTGATGCTGCCGCTGCTCGCCCCGGGGCTTGCGATCACCTTCTGCCTCTCGTTCGTCCTGGCCTTCGCGGTCTTCCCGTCGGCGCAGCTCGTCGGCGACCCGCGGGGGAGTACGCATGTGATCTCGATCGAGGCCTACCAGGCGGCCTTCCAGAAGTTCGACTACTCCCTCGGCTCCGCGATCGCGATGGTGATGGCCGCGGTGATGATGGTGGTCGTGATCCTGGTGCTGGCCTGGCGCTCGATGCTCTACCGCGGCTCCACGGGAGGCAAGGGCTGATGGCAGACGTCCTGGACACGCGCGATCATCGCACCGCACCTGAAGACCCCGAGCGTACGAAGCACCGCTTCGGACGGCCCGTCACCTGGGTGACGTTCCTCGTCTTCGGCTTCTTCTTCATCAACCTCGCCGGGGTCGTCGGCGTACCGCTGGTCGACTCCTTCGGCACCCGCTGGTTCACCAGCTGGCTGCCGGACGGCTGGACGGTGAAGTGGTACGGATCGGCCTGGCGGGAGTTCTCCCTCGGCCAGGTCTTTTTCACCACGGCCCTCGCCTCCGTACTCGTCGTCGCCGTCTCGGTGGTCGTCGGCGTGCCCGCCGCCTACGCACTCGCCCGGCGCGACTTTCCCGGAAAGCGGCTGGTGCTACTGCTGTTCCTGCTGCCGATCCTGGTCCCGCCGATCACGTACGGCATTCCGCTCGCGACCGTCCTCTACAAGTTCCAGCTGGCCGGCACGCTGACCGGCGTGGTGCTCGCCAATCTGGTGCCGTCGGTGCCCTTCGTGGTGCTCACGATGACGCCGTTCATCGAGCAGATCGACCCGCGGATCGAGGCGGCGGCCCGGATGTGCGGGGCCGGGACCGGCGCGGTCCTGCTGCGCATCCTGGCCCCGCTGCTCGTGCCGGGAATCCTCGCAGCCTCCGTCCTCGTGCTGGTCAGGACGGTCGGCATGTTCGAGCTGACCTTCCTCACCGCGGGCCCCGACAGCCAGACCCTCATCGTGGCGCTGTACTACGCGGTGTTCTCCGCCGGCATCCGCACCCAGCAGTCGATCGACGCGATGGCCGTGATGTACACGCTGTCGATGCTGGTGCTGCTGGTGATCGCGCTGCGTTTTGTGAACCCGACTCAGCTGGTGACCCGGGTGAAGGAGGACCGGACCGCCCGCTGACCTCGCCCGCGCCCCTTTCCCCACACCCGATGGAGAGGTGATGTGCCATGCATCCGGACAATACAGACCACTCGCACCACTCGCACCACTCGCACCACTCGCACCACTCGCGCCGCTCGGCCCTCAAAGCGGGCGGGCTGCTGGCAGCGGGCACGCTGCTGCCCACGGTCGCCGCGGGCCCCGCCGCCGCGTCGACCGCCGACACCGCGGCTGACGGCTGGAGCCAAGTCCCGCGCATTCTCGCCCGTATCCGCCCGCCGAAGTTCCGCCGACGGTGTTTCGACATCACCGACTTCGGCGCGGTGGGGGACGGGCTGACGAAGAACACCGCCGCCATACGCACCGCCATCGCCGCCTGTCACCGGGCGGGCGGCGGCCATGTCGTGGTCCCGCCGGGCAAGTTCCTCACCGGCGCGATCCATCTGCGCAGCAATGTCGACCTGCATGTCGGCGAGGGCGCCGCCCTCGCCTTCAGCCCCGACCCGGCCGATTTCCTGCCCGCCGTGCTCACCCGCTGGGAGGGCACCGAGTGCTACAACTACTCGCCCTTCATCTACGCTTACGGACAGCACGACGTCGGCGTCACCGGCCGCGGCACTCTCGACGGCCAGGCCCGCCTCGGACCGTGGGAGAGCTGGTACCGCACCAGCGGCCTGCAGGGCCCCGACCAGAAGCTGCTGCGCCAGATGGGCTCCTCGGGCGTACCGGTCAAGGACCGGGTCTTCGGCGGCGGCCACTATCTGCGGCCGAAAATGGTGCAGTTCAACCGCTGCCGCAATGTGCTCGTCAGCGATCTGACGATCGTCGACCCGCCGATGTGGACCGTTCATCCGGTTCTCTCCACCAATGTGACGGTGCGTGACATCACCGTCGAGAGCATCCTCTACAACACCGACGGCTGCGACCCGGAGGCGTCCAGCAACGTCCACATCACCGGTTGCCGTTTCAACACCAATGACGACTGCGTCGCTGTGAAGTCAGGGCGGGACGAGGACGGCCACCGGGTCGGCGTGCCCAGCGAGAACATCGTCGTCCAGGACTGCGCCTTCTCCGGCCGGTGGGGCGGCATCACGGTCGGCAGCGAGATGTCCGGCGGCGTACGGAACGTCTTCGCCGAGCGGTGCCGGGTCAACCCCCTTGATTTCCCCGGCCATTACCCGGTGAAGTACCCGCTCTACGTCAAGGCGAGCAAGAAGCGCGGCAGCTTCATCGACGGCGTCTACGTGCGTAAGTTCACCGGCCGCGCGGTGGAGCGGGAAATCGCCTTCGTCAATATGAACTACAACGATGGCGAGGGCGGCACGCTGCCCGTCTCCGTACGGAACATCAATCTCTCCGAGATGGAGATCGACGGCGCACGCGCGGTCCTCAATCTGGTCGGCCTCGAGACGGACCGGCTGCGCGGCGTCCATCTCTCCCACTGCGCCTTCACCGAGGTCCGCGGCCCCGATTCCATCGCCTTCACCGACGACCTGACCTTCCACAAGGTCTCCGTCAACGGGGTTGAGGTGTCATGATCATGACTATTGCGAAGGTCCGGCGCTGGGCGACCCTCGAGGACATGGTCCACGACGGGGCCCGTCGCGCCATCAACCTCGAGGGTCTGGAGTCCGATCCCTTCGTCGGCGTCCATGTAGAGCGCTGCGAATTCACCAATATGGCGAGCCCCAACATCATCGGTCCCGCACGGGACTTGACCATCCGCAAGGTCTTCGTCAACGGAACCGAGGTGACGTACCCATGAGACGCCGCACCGTCTGGGTCGGCTGGACCGCTGTCCTCTCGCTGCTGTGCGGGCTGCTGCTGTCGGCTCCCACCGCAGCCCAGCCCCAGCCCCGGCCCGAGCCGGCCGCCGTCGAGGCCGCCGCGCAGTACCCGCCGCGCGAGGCGATGCTGCGCGACGCCACCGCCGGACTCTTCCTGCACTGGGGCATGTTCACCCGCCCCATACACAAGGACTGCCGCGAGTGGGAGAAGGCCGTCACCGACGGCGGCTGGAGCGCCGACTACTGGGTCGAGACGGCGAAGCAGCTCAAGGCGAGCTACATCGTCCTCGCGACCTTTCACTCACGCCTCGGCTACGCCCGCCCCTGGCCGTCCAAGATCCCCGGCAGCTGCTCCACCGAGCGCGACATCCTCGGCGAGCTCATCAATGCCGCCAATGCCCAGGGTCTCAAGGTCATCCTCTATATGACCGACGACCCGCAGTGGCACAACGAGCAGGGCATCGAGACGCTCGACTCCCAGGCCTACTCCGCCTACAAGGGCAAGGACGTGGACCTCACCCAGCGCCCGGGCTTCGGCGAGTTCAGTTACGACAACTTCTTCGAGGTCATGGCCAACTACCCGAAGCTGTCCGGGTTCTGGATCGACAACGACAACGCGTACTGGGAGGAGCACAAGCTCTACGAGCAGATCCGGGAGAAGCGCCCGGACATGACGCTCAGCAACAACAATGAGGACACTCCGATCATGGACATGGTGTCCCATGAGCAGAAGACCGGGATGACGCCGCCCTACGACCAGCCGTCGGCGATCTGGACCCCGATGCCGCGGCTGACAGAGTCCTGCTACAAGGTCCCGGACACCGGCTCCTGGTGGTACGACGGCCAGGACCGGCCGGTCACCACCTCACTCAACGTCGGCCGCTATGTCGCCAACGCAGGCACCTCCATCAAGTCCCTGATGGACCTCACCGCGATGGTGAACGGCAAACTCCCGCCCCAGCAGCAGAAGTTCACCGACTTCATGCAGGGCTACCTACCGCCGATCTGGGAATCCCTCTCCGGCGTCGAGGGCGGCGGTTATATGTACGGCGGGATGCAGCCGGGCGCTTGGAACAACGGCGCGTACGGCTATCTCACGGTCAGCAAGAGCGACCGGACCCGGCAGTACGTCCATGTCACCACCCGGCCGACGAGCGGCGACGAGGTCAAGATCCGCGACAACGGCTACCGCGTCAACCGCGTCACGGACCTGCGCACCGGCAAGCGCATGGCCTTCGACCAGCAGGGCGGCAGCCTCACCATCAAGGGCATCAGCGCCTGGGACGCGTACGACACGGTCTTCACCGTCGACACCGGTCGGCACCGTGAGGGCGTCTACCCGACAGGCTCGGTCAAGGCGGGCGAGCCGGCGATTGCCGACGGCGACTTCTCGACGTACTACGACAACAAGGGCGTCCTTCCCTCGGCGCTGACCCTGGACCTCGGCAAGGTCAGGAATGCCCAGTACCTCGCCGTCAACCAGCGCGAATGGTCCCCCACGTACAACCGGGAGACCTTCGGCAGGGCCGAGGACTCCGCCCGGATCAAGGACTACACGGTCTCGGTGAGCAACGATGGGGCGACCTGGCGTCAGGTGAAGGCAGGCGTCCTGGAAAGCGCTCGCGGGACCCGCTTCCTCGACCTCGGCGTCCGTGCGCGCTACCTCAAGCTGGAGATCGACAGCACCTGGGCGGAAGAGACAGTGCCGCGGTTCTACAAGCAGCTGCAGATAGACGAGATCCAGGTCGGGTACGCGTATCCGCGCAGCCACGGCCACCACTGAGGGGTGGATGCCGGTGTGCCCGGGGGTGGGTCCCGGGCACACCGGCCCTCCGTATCCGGCGTGTGATCCCGGCTGTCCGGCAGGTTGTGGTAGATGCCGGGGATGAAGCGGAAGCCGTGCTCGGCGGGCAGCGGCCGGCGGCCACCCCTCGCGCTGCCGGGGACGTCCATGCTGCGGGCCTTCCCGCCCAGTGCCCTGCGCTCGTAGACGGTGACCTTGAAGCCGCGTTCCGCCAGCTCGTGCGCGGCGGTGAGTCCGGCGACCCCGCCGCCGAGTACGGCGACGGACTGCGCGGCCCGGGAGCGGCCGTCCGCCGCTGAATCGGCGGCTGCGGCTGCGGCTGCGGCTGTGGCCTCGGTGCCCGCCGTGGCCAGCGCTGCCGTGCCGCCGGCTGCGGCGGCCCCCGCCATGAAGGTGCGTCGTGTGCTGCCGACCCGGCCCATCCCCCACCCCTTACCGACGGTAACTATCGCGTCCGGCGCAGGAGCATACGGAGATCCCCTACGGCCCCGGAAGCCACGCGTGGGCCTATTCCTTCAATGGCTGGAAAATGGACCCATGTCCCGACGCAGCTCCCGCTCCGGGCGCGGCCACGCGCCCGCCCTCACCGACACCTCGTCCTGCCCCTGCGGGCTGCCCGCCGCCTACGGCGAATGCTGCGGCCGCTTCCACTCGGGCGAGCACGCAGCACCCACCGCCGAGCTGCTCATGCGCTCCCGCTACAGCGCCTTCGTCGCCCAGGACGCTGCGTATCTGCTGCGCACCTGGCACCCCGCGACGCGGCCGCCGCGCCTCGAACTCGACCCCGGCATGCACTGGAAGGGGCTGGAGATCCTTGAGACCACGGACGGCAGCCCCTTCCATTTCTCCGGAACGGTCACCTTCCGCGTCCGCTACCGGCACCACGGCAAGCGTGGCGAACTGCACGAGCGCAGCAGCTTCGAACGGCATGGCGGCGCCTGGGTGTACGTCGACGGCGTCTTCCTGGAGTGAGCGCGGGGGCGCGCACCACCCCAGGTCGCACGCATGCGGTGGCCCGCGCGGGTCACGCCCCGGTGGTGGATCCGGGCCGCACGATCATCAGGACCGTGACCGTCGCCCACAGTAGATTGAACGCCCCCGTGGACATGGCGAGCCTGGCGGGCGCGACGGCCCCGAGATCGTCCACGACCGCGCTCTGACCGGGCAGCACCAGCAGTCCGAGGATGCCGGCGGCCAGGGCGGTGAGCACGATCGAGACGATCAGCCAGGTGTCGCCGAGGACATGAAGGCTGTTTGCGGTCGCGAGACCGAAGACGGGCACGACGACACCGACGACGGCGTACACACGGCAGATGCGGTGCAGATTGCGTACGACACCGAGCGCCCCTTCGCTGTCGGGCTCGGCCTGGGCCCGGCGGACGGCGGCGGGGAACGCGCTGGCAGCGACCGTGACCGGGCCGATCGCGATGATCGCGGCCAGTACGTGAACGATGAGCAGGAACTTGGTCACGCCGGCCGGCCTTCGAGGACGGGAACGGCGCCGCGGGCACTCCAGACCGTGCCGCGGCGCTCGTGGGAGAAGAGCCGCTCCACGGCGTGCGCGACGCGCGGCCCGAGCTCCCGCTCCAGCAGATAGAGCGCGAGATCGATCCCGGAGGTGACGCCCGCGCCGGTCACCAGATCGCCGTCGTCGACAACTCGGGCGTCGACCGCGTGGACCCCTGCCGCGGCGAGCGCGTCGAGACCCAGGTGATGAGTGGTGGCACGGCGGTCTGCGACGAGCCCCGCCATGGCGAGAAGCATGGAGCCGCCGCAGACGGTGGCCATGATGAGTTCCGGGCGGTCGCAGGCGGCCTTCAGCAGCCCGGGCAGTGGAGTGTTCAGGCTCCGGCCGAGGATCGCCGGGACGGTGTCATCGCCGTCGTCGTCCGAGATACGACCAGCGGCCCCCGGCACAAGCACCAGGTCGGCGCGTTCGGGGTCCAGCGCGCCGACGGCCCGCAGCGACAGCAGGCCCGTGCCGCTGGGTACGTCGCGTACGCCCTCGGCCGAGACGAGCTCGACGGTGAGCGCACCGCCGGCGACCATGCCGCCGGCGCCGAGCACTTCGTACGGAGCGATGACGTCCAACGGGTCGAAGCCGTCGAACAGAACGATCTGGGCGAGCATCCGGCACCAGTCCTTGCCTAGGGAGGGGCAGCCCCGGCCGGGGCGCCGGTCCGACGCTACTGAGCGCCGCACGTGGCGGGACAGTGGCATGAATGCCACCTGCCAACGGATTCTCGCCAGCGCGATCGACGAGGGATGACGACAGGCCGGCCCAGGTGGGGGGCCCTGAGCCGGAAACCGGTCAGCGCATACGTTATGGCCATGCACACCGTGGCTGTACTCGCCCTGGACGGCGTCATCGCCTTCGACCTGTCCACCCCGCTCGAAGTGTTCGCACGTACCCGGCTGCCGGACGGCCGGCTCGCCTACCGGGTCCGCGTCTGCGCCCCTTCGGACGAGATCGACGCGGGCGCGTTCACGCTGCGCGCGCCCTGGGGTCTGGACGCGCTGGCCGAGGCCGACACGATCATCCTGCCCGGCTGCGCCGACCCGACCGTGCCGGTACCACCCGAGGCGCTCGACGCCCTGCGGGCCGCGGCAGCCCGCGGCACCCGTATCGCCTCGATCTGCGCCGGGGCCTTCGTCCTCGCGGCCACCGGCCTGCTGGACGGGCTGCGAGCCACCACCCACTGGCTCGGAGCGGGGGCGCTCGCCGCCCTGCACCCCGAGGTCGAGGTGGACCCGGATGTGCTCTACGTCGACAACGGCCAGTTCCTGACGTCCGCAGGCGCCGCCGCCGGACTCGATCTCTGTCTGCACATGATCCGCAGGGACCATGGCTCGGCGGTGGCCGCGGACGCGGCACGGCTCTCGGTGATGCCGCTGGAACGCGAGGGCGGGCAGGCGCAGTTCATCGTCCATGAACAGCCGCCGAGCCCGGACGGTGCGACGCTGGAACCCTTGCTGCGCTGGATGGAGGAGAACGCCCGGCGTGAACTCACCCTCGGTGAGATCGCCGCGCGGGCGGGCTTGAGCACCCGCACTCTCAACCGCCGCTTCCGTGAACAGACTGCGACCACACCCCTGCAGTGGCTGCACCGCGCCCGTATCCGCCAGGCTCAGTACCTGCTGGAGACGACGGCGCACACCGTGGACCGCATCGCGATCCAGGTCGGCTTCGGCTCACCGACCGCCTTCCGTGACCGCTTCAAACGCCAGGTCGGCACCAGCCCGCACGCCTACCGCCGCGCCTTCCAGGGTTCGTCTGTGGGGTGAGCGGGTCAGTGGGCGCGCCCCGGCTTGAGGATCAGCAGCGGGTTGTAGGCGGCCAGCACCTTGTTGGCCAGAGCCAGCGCGGACAGCGCGTGCTCCCGGTCCGCCCGATCCGCGGCGCACATCGGGCCGCGGAACCGGTACACCTCACGCGCGGCGCACTCGGCGTCGATCTCCGCCTGCAGGATGTGGGTCGGCATGCAGGACCCGATCAGCGCGGCGACGCCATCGGGGATCGGCACGGGGATCAGGGGCGACGCGGTCACGTGTAGTCCTTCTCTGCTTCTGTGTCGGGCGCCGGCGGTCGGCGGCCACCCCTCCATACGTACCGGACGAGCTTCCGTATTCGTCGGCGGGGATGTATCTGTGCGGCAACCGTTTCCGGATCAGCCGTTGAGTAAGTGCTGAGGTCCCGTCAACTCCCCGCCCGCGAGCCGCGAACAGGGGCCGACCATGCGCGTACGCAAGGATCCGAAGAGGCGAAACAGCGCGGTGATCTCGCCGGCCGGGTCCCGGTCGACATTGTCAGGGACAACGGCGCCGACCACCTCCGGCAGCACCGCCGACATACGATACGCGAACGTGGGCCGCGCCCCCGAATCGGCCGTCCTGAGGCGCAAGGACGGTGACTGACGGTGGCGGCCCGTCACCGCAACCGCATCCGCGACCGAAGTGACCGCGGTCGCAAAGTGCTTGATCGCCACGGGCCGCGAACCCGGCGCCCGGACCCGGCCCATGGCCGGCGGGCGGGATCACCTCACCGCCCCCGAGCGGAAGTCCGGGCAAGGGGCCCTCGCACCATCAGGGAGCTGACACCTCAGGGGCCAGCACCTGTGAGAGGTCGTACCGCACCGGCTCCTCCAGCTGCGTATAGGTGCAGTCGGCGGGCTCGCGGTCGAGGCGCCAGCGGCGGAACTGGGCGGTGTGCCGGAACCGGTCGCCCTCCATGTGGTCGTACGCCACCTCGACCACCCGCTCGGGCCGCAGCGCCACCCACGAAAGGTCCTTCTTGCCCGTCCACCGGCTCTGCGCGCCGGGCAGCCGGGCGCTCTCATGGGCGGTCTCCTCCGCCCATGCCGCCCAGGGGTGGCCGTCAGGGGGATCCATCCGCAGCGGTTCCAGCTCCTCGATCAGCTCCTCGCGCCGTTTCATGGAGAAGGCGGCGCAGACGCCCACGTGCTGGAGCGCGCCCGAGCCGTCGTACAGGCCGAGGAGCAGCGAGCCGACGACGGGGCCGCTCTTGTGGAGGCGGTAACCGGCGACGACGGCGTCCGCCGTGCGTTCGTGCTTGATCTTGAACATCAGGCGGGCATCGGACCGGTACGGCAGGTCGAGCGGCTTGGCGATGATCCCGTCGAGTCCCGCGCCCTCGTACCGCTCGAACCATTCCTGCGCCAGCGCGGCGTCGGTGGTGGCGGGTGCGAGATGCACGCGCGCCCGCGCGCCCGCGAGCGCGTCGGCGAGCAGGGCGCGGCGCTCGGCGAGCGGGGTGTCGAGCAGGGACTCGTCACCGAGGGCGAGCAGATCGAAGGCGACGAAGCTGGCGGGGGTCTGCTCGGCGAGCAGCTTTACCCGGGACTCGGCCGGGTGGATGCGCTCGGTGAGCCGGTCGAAGTCGAGGCGTCCCTCGTGGGCGATGACGATCTCGCCGTCGACGACACAGCGGTCGGGAAGGTTGGCCAGCAGATCTGCGGCCAGCTCGGGGAAGTAGCGGGTGAGCGGTTTGCCGGTCCTGGAGCCGATGACCACCTCGTCGCCGTCCCGGTGGACGATCGCCCGGAAGCCGTCCCATTTGGCCTCGTACTGCATGCCCGGCGGGATCTTCTTCACGGGCTTGGCCAGCATCGGCTTGACGGGTGGCATCACGGGCAGATCCATGCTTCAGATTCTGCACGATATGCGGCATATCCGCGCTCGGCCTACCGTGGCGCACATGGGTGCAGCGGTGGAACTGGAAGCCGGCGGGCGTGCCGTGCGGCTGTCCAATCCGGACAAGGTCTACTTTCCCGAGCGTGGTTTCACCAAGCTGGACGTGGCCCGCTACTACCTGGCCGTGGGGGAGGGGATCACTCGCGCCCTGCGCAACCGCCCCACCACCCTCGAGCGCTACCCCGACGGCGTCGGCGGCGAGTCCTTCTTCCAGAAGCGCGCCCCCAAGAACCTTCCCGGCTGGATCCCCACGGCCCATATCTCCTTCCCCAGCGGCCGCTCGGCCGACGAGATCTGCCCCACCGAGGTCGCCGCCGTGATCTGGGCGGCGAACCTCGGCTGTCTGACCTTCCACCCCTGGCCGGTACGGAGGGACGGCGTCGACCACCCCGACGAACTGCGCATCGACCTGGACCCGCAGCCCGGCACCGACTTCGCCGACGCGGTCAGGGCCGCGCACGAGCTGCGCGCCGTCCTCGACGAGCACGGACTGCGCGGCTGGCCCAAGACCTCGGGCGGCCGCGGTCTCCATGTGTTCGTGCCGATCGAACCGCGTTGGGACTTCACCCGGGTAAGGCGCGCGGCCATCGCCGTCGGCCGCGAACTGGAACGGCGCATGGAGGGCAGGGTGACCACCGCCTGGTGGAAGGAGGAGCGCGGCGCCCGGATCTTCGTCGACTACAACCAGACCGCCCGTGACCGCACCATCGCCTCCGCCTACTCCGTACGCCCCCGCCCGCACGCGCCGGTCTCGGCGCCACTGCGCTGGGACGAGATCGACGACGTCTCGCCGCTCGACTTCGACATCGCCACCATGCCCGTGCGCTATGTCGAACTGGGCGATGTGCACGCGGACATGGACGACTACGCCTTCTCCCTGGACAGCCTGCTGGAGCTGGCCGCGAAGGACGAGCGCGACCACGGTCTGAGCGACCTGCCGTACCCGCCGGACTATCCCAAGATGCCGGGCGAGCCGAAGCGGGTGCAGCCGAGCCGCGCGAAGAAGCCCCCTTCCTAGGTGCGGGAAGGGGGCCCCTCGTTGGTCAAGGTCCGGAGCAAGGTCCGGTGCTAGAGCTCCTTGACCCGGATGTCACGGTACGAGATCACATCCGTCGTGCTGTGGACCTGGAGCCCGATGTAGCCGGAGGCGTACCGCCGGCCGTCCGTGCCCGGGTCGTCGCCGCGCGGCGGGGCGAACACCTGGCCGCCGGTGTTGTCGAACTCATTGATCAGGACGCCGTTGCGGTAGATCGAGTAGTGCTGGTCGACCACCCGGATCTCGTAGTCGTTCCAGGTGCCCTTCGGCGTCACACCCGCACCGGCGAGCCCCACCCGGTCGAAACCGTAGATAGAGCCGGTCTTGTACATGTCGCCGTCCGGCCGGTCCAGAACCTGCACCTCGTGGCCGTACTTGATGGCGACCCACTCCGGACGCGACTCCTCCGGGTTGTTGTGGACGTACGGGAAGCGCACGAAGACACCGCCGTTGGCGTTGCCGGAGCCCGGCGCGTCGTCCCGCCACTGCAGTTTCAGCGAGAAGTCCCCGTACTGCTGCTGCGGGAACCACAGCATGCCAAGGCCACCCTTTGTGGTGCCACTGGTCATCGCCCCGTCGGCGCTGAGTCCGAACGACCCGCCGCCCACGTGCTGCCACTTGCTGAACGACGTCTGCGTACCGTCGAACAGATTGCGGTAGCCCTTGTTCTGGCCCGGCTTGCCGATGCCGGACTGCTTGGCCGCCTGGTAGATCTTCTTGTGCTCGCGCTGGTCGATGACGCCGTCCGCGAGGAGCTTGTCGAGCACGTTGTCCACGTGCTTGAGGAACAGCGCCTGCGAGGACCAGGCCTTCTCGTCCTCGATCAGCTCGTTGATGGTGCAGCGGTTGCGTGTGATGCGGTTGGGCACACCCGTGTCGACCGTGCCGACGATCACCGTCAACCGCTCGTCGTACTCCGGGCAGTTGGGCGCCGGCACGCCGCCGCCCTCCGCGATCGTGAACGACACCTGTTGCGCCTGGGAGGTGTTGCCCGCCTTGTCGGTCGCCCGGTGCAGCACGGTGTGGAAGCCCACCCGGTCGACGATGACGGGAGAGGTGTACGCGAGGTACGGGCCGCCGTCGAGAGAGTACTCGACCTTGTCGACCCCCGAGTCCGCGTCGGTCGCGGTGAGCGTCACCTTGGCGCTGGTGACGTACGCGCCGTCGGAGTTCTTCTGACCGCTCACCTCGGCCGAGGTCACCGGCGGGGTCTTGTCCTCGGCGGGCGGCGTGACGACCGTGAAGTCCACGGCCTTCTCAGCGGCCGCGTTGCCCGCCTTGTCCGTCGCCTTGTAGCGGACCTTGTGCGTGCCCGCCTCGTGCACCATCACCGGGGCGGTGTACGGCTGCCAGGCGCCGGCCGCACCGATCGCGTACTCAATGGTGTTGACGCCCGAGCCGGTGTCGGACGCGGTCACGGTGACCGTGGCCATCCCCAGGTACTCGCCCTGCGCGTTCTTCTCGCCGCTGACCGTCGCCGAGGTCTCCGGCGGCGTCTTGTCGTCGGTCGGCGGGGCGACGACCGTGAAGTCGACCGCCTTCTCCGCGGCGACGTTCCCCGCCTTGTCACTGGCCCGGTAGCGGACCTTGTGCGTGCCCACCTCGTTGACCACGACCGCCGTGGTGTACGGCTGCCAGGGGCCGTCCGCCCCGACCGCGTACTCGATCTTGTCCACGCCCGATCCCGCGTCGGTCGCCGACACGGTCACGGTGGCCTGGCCGACGTATGCGCCCTCCGCGTTCTTGTCGCCGTCGACCTTCGCGGTCGTGTCGGGCGCGGTGGTGTCCTCGCCGCTGCCTTCGGTGACGGTCAGGATCCCCTGCATGGAGCCGTGGCCGGGGATGCTGCAGTGGAAGCGGTACCGGCCGGGGGTCAGCGTGACCTCGGCGGTGTGCTTGCCGCCCTGGTCGTCACCGGGGTTGGCGAGGATGTTCAGCGGTACGTCGTTGTTGTACTCGGGATCGGAGACGTCGAAGGTCAGCGTGTGCGGCATACCGGTGGTGTTACCGGTCGCCGTGCTGTTCTCGAACACGATCGTCGTCGTGCCCGCCACCGCGGTGGTGGGGAAGGAGAGATAGCGGTCGGTCGGATTGCCGGCTGTCCAGGTCAGGACCTGGTTGGCGACCTGGCCGTCGCTCTGGCCGTACGCGACCGCGGACGTCAGCCCAAGGACCATCGTCACCGCGGCCAGCAGGGCCGTCCAGAAACTCGCCGTTCTGTGTCTCAGGTGTGTCACTGCGCTGCCTTCCGTGCCAGCTTGTCGGCGGACGGCGTGGGCTCGCCGCCCTTGTACGTCACGTGCCACAGCGCCGACCTGGAGTCGGATGTGAAGAATCCGCGCCCGTAGTCCAGGACGTAGAGCGAGCCGTCCGGCGCGAACTTCCAGTCCATGAGGTTGCGAATGCCGTTTGTCCCGCCCGGGATGATCCCCTTCAGGGATTCTGCGTGCACCGGGATGCCGCCCTTGCCCACGGTCTTCGGGTCGGTCAGCACCGCGTGCCGCGGCTGGTCGCCGTCGTAGAAGTCACCGACGAACCACTTGCCGTCCCAGTACGACGGCCACTTGTCCTTGCTGGTGCTCGCCGTGTCGTAGCGGTAGACCGGACCGTTCATGGTCGCCTGGCCGCCGCCCTTGAGCCACGGCATCAGGATCTTCTGCTCCTCCACCTTGTAGCTCGGGATGCCGTTGGCGTCGCGCGGATAGTCCACGCCGCCGCCCTGCGGCGAGTACCAGATGGTGTTGGAGACGACCGGCGGCAGATTCACCAGGCCGTCGTTGTTGGGCGACTCATTCTTCGGGGCGTCGCAGTTGTACCAGCCGAGCGGCTGGCTCGGATCGGGCAGATTGCGGTCGCGGTAGGGCTGCTTGTTGCCCATGCAGTACGGCCAGCCGTGGTTGCCCGCCTTGGTGATGGCGGAGAAGGTGTCGTACTTTGCCGGGCCCCAGGTCGTCGACGGCGTGCTCGCGTCCGGGCCGACCCAGCCCGCGTAGAGGATGTCCGTCGACTTGTCGATGAAGATACGCGCCGGGTTGCGGACGCCCATCACATAGATCTCGCCGCGGGTCTTGCCGCCGCCCTCGTCCGGTTCCTTGCCCGTGAATAGGTTGCCTGCCGGGAGCGTGTACGTCCCGTCGTCCTCGGGGTGGATCCGCAGGATCTTGCCGTTGAGGTTGTTGGTGTTGCCCGCGGTGCGGCGGGCGTCGGCGAAGGACACACCCTTGAAGTTCGGCTCCGGGTTGTTGCCGGAGTAACCGCCGCTGAATTGGGAGGAGTTGTTGTCACCGGTGGCGATGTAGAGATTCTGCTGCGAGTCCCAGGCCATACCACCGCCCGCGTGACAGCAACTGTGGATCTGCACCGGCCACTTGAGGAGCACCTTTTCGCTCGCCAGGTCCAGCTTGGCGGTAGCCGGGTCGAGCGTGAAGCGGGAGACGCGGCGCTCGGCCATACGCGTGTCCCGGTTGATCTGGGAGTGCGGTGTGTAGTGCAGATACACCCAGCCGTTGGTCATGAAGTCGGGATCCAGCTCGATGCCGAGCAGGCCCTCCTCGACCTTGATCAGCTCATCGCCGCCGCCCTTGTTGCCGAAGATGGTGAGGGACCCGGCGAGGGTCACCTTCCCGGTCTTCGGGTCGTAGACGTGGACCTCGCCCTGACCCTTGCCCATGTCGGGGTTGTTCCAGTCGGTCACGACGGGCTTGCTGGAGTCGGCGCCGCCGCGCCCGATGTAGAACACCCGGCCGTCGGGGGCGGTGACCAGGCCGTGCGGCTCGCCGATCTGGTCGTTCTGCCCCGGCTGGTTGGGCTGGGTGACGCGCTCGGCGGTGTAGTTGGCGTTGATGGTGGCCTTGCAGTCCGCGCGCGAGAGACGGGTGGTCCACGCGAGGGCGCCGCGCAGATGGTCCCGGAAGTCGGTCTCGGCGAAGCTGTCGACCGTACCGCCCATGCCGGTGTAGAAGGAGCGGCCGCCGTCGTAGTCACGGCACCAGGAGACGGGATGGTCCCAGCCGTTGGCGCCGGCGACGGGCTTGTACGAGTCTTCCTTGACGCGGGCCACGGTGTGCACGCTGCCGGACGGGTTCGCCGCCCAGTTGAACCACTTGTCGGGCCGCTTCCACTGGAGCGGAAGCGACTTGGTGGCCGGATGCTGACGGTCGCCGACCTCGACCGTCGCGCGCTGGACCGTGCTCGGGGCTCCGGTCGGCCGGGCGCCGATCAGCCCGGTGAACCAGTCGGAGTACGGCTCGGTGCGCGCCGCGTCATGGATGCCCAGGAAGCCTCCGCCGGCCTCCAGATATGTCTCGAGCCCGGCCTCCTGCTCCGGGTCGAGCACATCGCCGCCGCCCGTCAGGAAGACGATCGCGTTGTACCTGCCGAGCTTGGTGGCATTGGTGAACACGGAGGCGTCGTCGGTGGCTTCGGTCTTGAACCGGCCCGCGGCCGGACCCGTCTGCCCGATCGTCTCGATCGCCGCGATACCGGCGTCGACGGTCGGCGACTCCTCGGTGGCGGAGCCGTGGAAGACGAGGACCCGTACATTCGCGCCGCCGGGAGGCGACGGCAGGGACAACGTTGTCGAAGGCGGCTCCGGATAGGTCCTGGCGGCGGCGACATCGCCGCCGCCGAGCAGGGACACGGTCAGTACGCCGACCCCAAGGGCCGCCGCCAGTCCGCTTCTTCGGGATCTCGACCTGTGATGTGGTGCGCGCTGCATGTGGTCACCCACCCCTCTTTGGTCACAACAACAGCCTCGGAAACTAGACCCCTTTTCGCGGTTCGCCAATAGGTAAGACCGAAATGGCACGAACTTTGTCCTGGGTGTGGATAAACGAAGATCCCACCGCTACCGTGTGCTCGTCTCCGGGGTCACTTGTGCCCCGTCAATCTCCGTACAGAACTTGGGAGTTCGGCATGGACAGACGGAGCTTCAACCGACGGCTGCTGGCGGGGAGCGCGGTCGCGGCGACGGGCGTGACATCGTTGTCGCTGGCTTCGGCCCCGAGTGCGACCGGCGCCGCGTCGGCGGTAGGCCCGCCGAAGACCGCCCCGGCGGGCGGCCAGATACGCCATCTCAAGCTGTACGCGGAGAAGTTGCCGGACGGTCAGATGGGCTACGGCCTGGAGAAGGGCAAGGCGTCGATCCCCGGCCCGCTGATCGAACTGGTCGAAGGCGACACCCTGCACATCGAGTTCGAGAACGCGATGGACGTACCGGTGAGCCTGCACGTCCACGGCGTGGACTACGACATCGCCAACGACGGCACCAGGCTCAGCAGGAGCCACGTCGAACCCGGCGCCACCCGCACGTACACCTGGCGCACCCACACACCGGGCAAACGCGCGGACGGCACATGGCGCGCGGGCAGCGCGGGCTACTGGCACTACCACGACCACGTGGTGGGCACGGACCACGGCACGGGCGGCATCCGCAAGGGCCTCTACGGCCCGGTGGTGGTCCGCAGGAAGGGTGACATCCTCCCGGACAAGCAGTTCACCATCGTCTTCAACGACATGACGATCAACAACAAGCCGGCGAACGCGAGCCCCAACTTCCAGGCCACGCTGGGGGATCGCGTTGAGATCATCATGATCACGCACGGCGAGTACTACCACACGTTCCATATGCACGGTCACCGCTGGGCGGACAACCGGACGGGCCTGCTGGAAGGCCCGGCCGACGTCAGCCGCGTGATCGACAACAAGATCACGGGTCCGGCGGACTCGTTCGGCTTCCAGGTCATCGCGGGCGAGCACGTGGGAGCGGGGGCGTGGATGTACCACTGCCACGTCCAGAGCCACTCGGACATGGGGATGGCCGGGCTGTTTCTGGTGGCGAAGCAGGACGGGACGATTCCGGGGTACGAACCGCATCATCCGGAACAGCCGGCGGCTGCCCACGACCATTAGGGCGCGCCGCGAGGGCAGCCGGGCACGGAGGAATTCGCTCCCTCGCGGTGGGCGTGTACTGGATGCGCCGGTGCGGGATCGGTAGCAGACTCGGGGACGTCAGACAGCGGGACTCCCACAAAGGAGCGCACCATGCTCACCACCCGTTTCGTCACAGGCTCCCCGAACTGGCTCGACCTTGCCGCGCCCGACATCGAGGCGGCGAACGCCTTCTACGGTGGCCTGTTCGGCTGGACCTTCCAGTCGGCAGGCCCCGAGGCCGGCGGCTACGGCATGTATCAGCTGGACGGCAAGACCGTCGCGGGCGGCATGACGGTCAGCCCCGAGCAGGGCGGCCCGGGCTGGACCCTCTACTTCCAGTCGCCCGACGCCGACGCCATGGCCAAGGCGGTCGAGCAGGGCGGCGGCGCGGTGCTGTTCGAGCCGATGGACGTCTTCGACCTGGGCCGCATGGCGGTCTTCAACGACCCGGCGGGCGCGGGCTTCGGGATCTGGCAGCCGGGCCGGAACAAGGGCCTGGACGTCGTCAACGACCCCAACACGCTGTGCTGGGCGGAGCTGTACACCGACGACCCGGGCGCGGGCCTCAACTTCTACAGCGGAGTGTTCGGCTGGGAGACATCGACGATGCCGCTGCCGGACGGTACGGGGTCGTACACGATGGTCAACCCGGCGGGCGCGGGCGCGGAGGCGATGTTCGGCGGCATCGTCCCGCCGGCCGCGGATCCGGTGGAGACGGACGGTCCCTACTGGCTGCCGTACTTCGAGGTCGAGGACTGCGACGCGTCGGTGGCCAAGGCGCAGCAGCTGGGCGGCAAGGTCAGGATGGCCCCGGTTGACATGGAGGGCGTTGGCCGCTTCGCGAAACTGGCGGACCCGGCGGGGGCGCGCTTCGCGGTGATGCAGGGGGTGCAGCAGGAGGACTGATTGTGGGGCGGTGGCCGAGAGAGGCGTGGGGTCGTTGATGCTTCATTGACCCGGTGTTTATCGGCAAGGGGGAACGTGTCCCGCATGCCGATCAACACCATCACCGACCAAGAACTCTCCTGGCAGGAGACCGCGCTGTGCGCCCAGGCGGGACCGGAATTCTTCTTCCCGGCCCCTGGCTCGTCGACGCGTGAGGCGAAGCAGTTGTGCGGGGCGTGCGAGGGGCGAGTGGCGTGCCTGGAGTACGCGCTGGCTCACGACGAGCGATTCGGGGTGTGGGGAGGGCTGTCGGAGAAGGAGCGGTACCGCCTCAAGCGTGCGCAGAGCTGAGCCTGGCGGAGGTGGCAGATCCATGGACTTGGGCACGACGCGAACGGGGGAGTGCCCGTCGAGGAAGCCGCTCCTGGAAGGCCCGTCGTCGTCCAGTAGCGCCTGGAAGATCCCCGCGCGGGTGCCGAACCGGCGGAACAACGTCCCCTTGCCCAGGCCCGCCGTTCGGCCAGCCCGTCCGGGATCCGCCACGAACGCGGCCATCCCCCTGGTCCTTGCCATCGCCGCGCTCACGCTGCGCCTTGCGACCACCTGACTGCACGCCGATCCCCCGCCGGGGAGACAGACCGATGACCGTCACAGGTCACCGCGCAGCCGCCGGGTCAGGATCTCCGGCAAGGGCGGGGTCGTAGCACAGAGGCTGACGCGCCGGTCTCCAGAACCGGAGGACGCTGGTTCGACTCCAGCCGCCCCGCCCCCTCCCCGTCGCACTCGGGCGATGGCACCCGCCATGACGACTCAGCAGGCAGAATCCCCCCATGGCTCACACCCCCCTGCACCAGGCGGACCGCCTGCTGGACGTGCTCGACCCGCTTCCGTACCCGCTGCGCATGCGTGAACTCGCCGCGAAAACAAGGGAGATGAACCAGGCCGAGCTAGGACCACTGCTCGCCGAGCTCGATGAGCGCGGCCCCTATGAGCGTGGTCTCGCCGTTGTTGTGGCGGCTGTGGGCGGGGACGCCGCGTGGGTCGGAGCCCGGCTCGCGGACCCGGACTCGTTCGTTCGCGGCCAGGCCCTGCGGGTGGCCACGAGCCTCGGCGTGCCGGACGACGCTTTCGTCGCCGCTCTCAACGACGCCCCCGCCGCCGTACGCAAGCAGCTGCTGCACGCGATAGTCGCCGCGCGCCGTTCCGCGCTCGCCGACCGCGTCATCGACCGGATCCGGGAGACCTGGGGCGACGTTGAGGCGGCGCGGCTGCTGCCGGGGTGCGGGGCCGGGACCGTCGCGCGGCTGCTGCCCGCCCTGTTCCATGCCGTACGCGGCTGGACAGGGCTCGGCACCCGCCATCCCGGCGTTCTCCTCGACACGGCGGAGCGTAACCTGTCCGCGCTTCCCGAGGCGCTCCGCGACGGCTGGTGGCAGCGGTACGCCGGTGCCGTCGCCTCCGTCACCGCTGCCGAACCGCTACGCGTCATCGATCTGCTCGTACGGCATGGACCCGCGGCCCTGCCCGTCCGGCTGCGCCCGAGCATCCCGGCGCTGACCAGGGCCGACCCGGCGCACGTGGTGGGCATGCTGCTCGCGCCCGAGGGGCACGCCATTCGCCGAGGCACAGCGCTGCGTCCGGCCGCCCTGCGGCACCTGGCACGTCACGCACCTCAGGATCTGCTCGTCGAGCTGGGCCAGGTCATGTCAGCCAACCACGACGAGTACTCCCGGCTCGTCAAAGCCCACCCGCCGGCCCGCCGCGGAGCCTTCCACGAGGCCGTGCTCACGGAGCGCGGGCCCGAGGCGGGGACTGTGAACGCGGAGCTTCTCGACGTACTGCCCCGCAGTTACGTGGCGGGCGAGGCGCGCCGGGCGGCGGACCGGGCCAAGGAGCGTGGAGCGGGCTGGAGTTCGGTGCTGCTCGCCGAGTCCTATCTGCCCGTCGCGCAGGCGCGCGAGCAGCTCGTCGCCGCCACGCACCGTGCGTCGGCGGAGGATCGTGCCGAGGCCTGGCCCCTGCTGATCCGCAATGCCGGGCGCTCCGGCGATCCCCATGCCGTCACCTCCGTACTGCACGAGATGTCTCGGCTGCGAGATGAGCAGGACCCGGTGCGCTCGGCCGCGATGCACGCGCTCGCCGCCACCCCGCCCGCACTGTTCACCGAGGACGCGGAGCCGCACTTCGATCGCGTGGCCACCGACGCCGTGGCAGCTCGCGACTCCTCCCCGGATACCCGCCAGGCGCTGAGCCGCCTCGCCATCGCCGTGCTGCGCGAGCATGCCGCAACCGGCCGGCGGCAGTTGGTGAACTGGGCACTGCGCACCCTCGTACGCATCTCGGGAAGCACCGGCGGCGCCGATCTCGGCCGGCTGGACCGCACCCTGCGGCGTGG
The DNA here is from genome assembly GCF_053599675.1 of Streptomyces sp. NPDC000880. Taxonomy (NCBI): domain Bacteria; kingdom Bacillati; phylum Actinomycetota; class Actinomycetes; order Kitasatosporales; family Streptomycetaceae; genus Streptomyces; species Streptomyces sp. NPDC000880. The sequence continues at coordinate 28,391 of NZ_JBSFMS010000015.1, forward strand.
TCAGGAGCACGCGGTCTTCGAGGCGCTGCGCCCCTGGATCGAAGCGGGCGCGGAGAAGGCCGACTTCAGCCTCGCCTTCGCGCTCGCCCGCGCGGTCGGCCGCCGCGCGGCCGGAATGCCGGAGTTGCAGGATCTGCTCTGGCAGGCCATACGGTTCGGCGACAACTCCACCGCACAGACCGCAGTCGGGCTCTGGCTCGAACCGTCCGGCGGACGTGACCGGCGAGTGGAGCGGCTCCTGATCCACGAGCCCTCGGCCGCAGTACTCCCCGCTGTCGTACGGGCGTTGAGCACGCGCCGCACCGATCTGCTCGACCGGTTGCTGGGTGACACCGCGCCGTACGGGCGTTTCCTCACCAAGGGCACCCACTGGACCGTGCCGGTGGGCGTCGACGTCCGTCGCTGGACCGCACGACAACAGCGTGCAGCAACCCGCCAGTTGGAGCGCACGGCACACGACGCATCGCTTCCGTTGTACGCGCGTGCGTCCGCTCTCATGTCCGCCGCGCGGATCCCGGACGTGGGCGCGGACGTGGCGCGCCGCTGGACCCGGTCGCCGGACGTGGTGCTCGCGGAGGCGGCCATCGCCGCATTGGCATGGACCGACCGGCCCGCCGAGGTGCTGTCCGAACTGCTCGCCCACGCGGCCGGCGACCGGGCGCGCGTCGCCGTGTACGCGGCCACCCGCGCTTCCCGGTACGCAAGGCCGTCACAGCTCGGCGCGCTGCTGAGCGGCGTACTGGCGCCCGGCACCGCCAAGGTGACCAGCCGGAAGGAGGCCGTACGGCTGGCGGCCACCCGGCTGCCGCTGCCCGAGGCGGCCGGCCTGCTGGCCGACGCGTACGCCATGCGGGGCCAGCACCGGGATGTGCGGGCCGCGTGTGTGAGCTTCGCCGCCCCGCTGCTCGGCGACGAACGGACCTGGCAGCTGCTGAACGAAGCGGCGGCCGGCGACACGGTGCTGCGTACCGCCGTGCTCCGGGTCCTGCCGATGGATCTGCCGGAACCTGACCGGCCCCGCTACGCCCGCCTGGTCCGGGAGGTGTGCGACACCGAGGACACGGAGCTCGCCGCCCTCGCGTACGAGGCGGTCGCGCGCTGGGTGCCCTGGTCGCCCGATGCGTCGGCCGTCCTGGTGGCCGCGGTCACCCAGCTGGACAAGCGGCAGTCCTGGCGCGCCGCCGCGGACGGGCTCGCCTCCGCCGCGCCTTCCGGCCCGGAAGCAGGCCGTGCCGTGGAGCGCGCGCTCCAGGCGCTGGTCACGGCCGATACGGTGGCCGTGGATGACGCGTTCGAGGCGTTCGACGCGGGGACCGACCGGGACCGGCCCGCGTGCCGACGTGTCGAATACCTCGTGGCGCGGTTCTCCCGGGAGACCGTGTCGCGGCCCGGCGCGCTGCGCCCGGTGCTGACGGCTGCCGCGGAGCTGCTGGCGCGCCACGACGCCTTCGTCCCGCAGGCCGCGGCCCTGCTGGTGGAATCCCTTGACCTGAACGCGGAACCGCCAGAGCTGCACGCTGCTTTCGACCGGCTGGTCAGCCTCCATGAGGGCCGCCCCGCACTCGCCGTGCGCACCGCCGGCGTACTGGAGAAGCGGATCGGCGGCAGCCAGCGGCCCGGCGACACCGGGACGCTGCTCGCCGCCGCCAGGCAGCTCGCTGATGCCGGCGGCCACACGGAGGGTCTCTTCGCCGTCACGGTCGTCTCGGCCGGCGGCTCACGCACCTCCTGGACCGAGCCGTGGCGGGTCCAGCTGCGGAAGCTGCGCCGCCATGCGGATGCGGACGTGCGCGATGCGGCCCTGGGCAGGGTGACGGCGTACGAATGACCCGAGCGGCCGAGGGAGCGGCCGGGACGGTCAGCTTGCCGCCCGCGCCGCCATCCGCGCCTTGCGCGCCGCGAGCTTCTCGTCGAACTTGCTCGCCTCGGAGTCCAGCCCGCCCATGTACAGGCCGAGCTCCTCCTGCGCCTTCAGGCCCTCCGGGCCGAGACCGTCGATGTCCAGGACCTTGAGGAAGCGCAGCACGGGCTGGAGCACGTCGTCGTGGTGGATCCGCATGTTGTAGATCTCGCCGATCGCCATCTGCGCGGCGGCCCGCTCGAAGCCCGGCATGCCGTGTCCCGGCATCCGGAAGTTGACCACAACGTCACGCACGGCCTGCATCGTCAGATCGGGGGCGAGCTCGAAGGCCGCGCCCAGCAGATTCCGGTAGAAGACCATGTGCAGGTTCTCGTCGGTCGCGATCCGCGCCAGCATCCGGTCGCAGACGGGGTCGCCCGACTGGTGGCCGGTGTTGCGGTGCGAGACGCGCGTGGCGAGCTCCTGGAAGGCGACGTACGCGACCGAGTGCAGCATCGAGTGGCGGTTGTCGGACTCGAAGCCCTCCGCCATGTGCGCCATCCGGAACTCCTCCAGCTTGTCCGGGTCGACAGCGCGGGAGGTGAGCAGGTAGTCGCGCATCACAATGCCGTGCCGGCCCTCCTCCGCCGTCCAGCGGTGCACCCAGGTGCCCCAGGCGCCGTCGCGGCCGAAGAGGCTGGCGATCTCGTGGTGGTAGCTGGGGAGGTTGTCTTCGGTCAGCAGGTTCACGACCAGCGCGATCTTGCCGATGTCGGTGACCTTGGACTGCTCGGGCTCCCAGGCCTGGCCGTCCTCGAAGAAGCCGGGGAAGTTGCGGCCGTCGGTGAACGGGACGTACTCGTGCGGCATCCAGTCCTTGGCGACCTTGAGATGGCGGTTCAGTTCCTTCTCCACCACCTCTTCCAGCGCGTACAGCAGCCGGGCGTCAGTCCACGCTTCCGAGCTGCCGAGGTGGGGAGAGGTGATCGTCACTGGTACTCCTGGGGGACGGGAGAGCTACTTACGGATTCGTAGGTTACGACACCGTAGGTTAAAGGGGCAGTAAGCCGTCGGCCAAGCCCCCGATCCCGGATATCCGGTTACGTTCCGTTATGCGTACAGGTCACGGAGGCGTACGGAAAGGCAGGTCACGCAGCCTTCGAGCTTCTCGAACTCACTGATGTCCACCGTCACGGGCTGGTAGCCGAGATCCGTGAACAGCTCCGCCGTCTTCGGCGCGCTCGCCGCCATCAGCAGCCTCCCGCCGCCGAGCAGCACCACATGGGCGCCGGACTCCTCGGGCACCGGGAGGTGGCGGGGGAAGACGGACGGGGTGTCGACCAGCGGCGGGTAGCCGATGACGGTGGTGTCCGGCAGGGCGGTCACCGCCGACTTCAGGTGCAGCACCTTGCTCACGGGCACGGGCACGACGCCGGCGCCGAGCGGTTCGAAGACGGCGCGCAGCTGCTGCACCCCCGCCGCGTTCGTCCGGCCGCCGCGGCCCACATAGATCGTGTCGCCGATCTTGAGGACGTCGCCGCCGTCGAGGGTGCCCGGCTCCCACACCCAGTTCACCGAGCAGCCGAGACGGGCGAGGGTCTCCTCGACGGCCGTCGTCTCCGGCCTGCGGGACTCGGCGCCCGGGCGGGCGATCAGCGCGACATTGCGGAACATCACCACCGTGTCCTCGATGAAGACGCTGTCCGGGCAGTCGTCGGCCGGCTCCGTCTCGACGGTCTGCCAACCGTGCTCACGCAGGGTCTCGGCGTACGTCTCCCACTGCTGGAGCGCCAGACCGGCGTCGACCGGGGAGCGCTCGATATGGGTGACCAGGCCCTCGGCGAGGCGCGGGCTGGGACGGCGGATCAGGGCTTTCCTGCTGGGCACGGGGAGTTCTCCAGGGGGTATCACGGTCCGGTCGGCCCATCATGACGCGCCGTCCAGGGGCGATGGAATCCCCGGCGCGGCGCGAGCGTGAACAGGCGGCGCAAAGGGCCACGGAACGGGCGGCGGCGGTGGCGCCCGATCTCGCGGCAGGCATTCTCGTGGTGACCACGTCCCGAGACCGGACCTCCGCCTCCGCTGTGACCTGCACCTTTACTCCATCGGCAGCTCACCCTCCCGTACCTCGTCCGCGGTGATGTCACGGAGTTCGCCGTCCAGCAGCAGCCAGCGCGTGATGCCGATCGACTCCAGGAAGGGCACATCGTGACTCGCCACGATCAGCGCCCCCTCGTACGACTCCAGAGCCGCGGTCAGTTTCCGCACGCTCGCCATGTCCAGATTGTTCGTCGGCTCGTCGAGCATCAGCAGCTGCGGCGCCGGCTCGGCGAGCAGCAGTGCGGCGAGCGCCGCGCGGAACCGCTCTCCGCCCGACAGCGTCCCGGCGAGCTGGTCGGCGCGCGCGCCCCGGAACAGGAAGCGCGCGAGCCGCGCCCTGATCCGGTTGTTGGTGGCCTCCGGCGCGAACCGCGCCACGTTCTCCACCACGCTCAGCCCGTCGTCCAGCACATCGAGCCGCTGCGGCAGAAAGCGCAGCGGGACCTCGGCCACCGCCTCGCCTGCGACCGGCGCCAGCTCGCCGGTGATCGTGCGCAACAGAGTCGTCTTGCCCGCTCCATTGCGGCCGACCAGCGCGATCCGCTCGGGGCCGCGGATCTCGAACTCTCCCTTCGCCTCGGCTCCGTAGCGCAGCCGCAGCTCGCTCAGCCGCAGTACGCCCCGGCCCGGATGGACCTTGGTGTACGGCAGCTCAATACGGATCTCGTCGTCGTCCCGGACCGCGTCCGCAGCCTCGTCGAGCCGCTCCTTCGCCTCGGCGAGCTTCTCCGTGTGCATGATGCGGTGCTTGCCCGCCGACTCCTGGGCCGCGCGTTTGCGCGCACCCATGACGATCTTCGGCTCACGCTTGGCGTCCCACATCTTCTGTCCGTACCGCTTGCGACGGGCCAACTTGACGTGGGCGTCGGCCAGTTCACGCTTCTGCCGCTGTACGTCGGCCTCGGCGACGCGCACCATGCGCTCCGCGGCCTCCTGTTCGACGGCGAGCGCCTCCTCGTACGCGGAGAAGTTTCCGCCGTACCACGTGACCTCTCCGTCGTGCAGATCGGCGATCTGGTCGACCAGCTCGAGCAGTTCACGGTCGTGGCTGACGACGACCATCACACCGGACCAGGCGGCGACCGCCTCGTACAGCCGTCTGCGCGCGTAAAGGTCGAGATTGTTCGTCGGCTCGTCGAGCAGCAGCACATCCGGCCTGGCCAGCAGCAGAGCGGCCAGCCGCAGCAGGACGCCCTCGCCGCCCGACACCTCGCCGATGGTCCGGTCGAGGCTGATATGCCCGAGCCCGAGCCGGTCGAGGGTGGCGCGTGCCCGCTCCTCGACGTCCCAGTCGTCGCCGACCGCCGTGAAGTGCTCCTCGCTCGGATCGCCCGCTTCGATGGCGTGCAGTGCGGCGCGCGTCCCGGCGATGCCCAGCACTTCGTCGACACGCAGCGCGGTGTCGAGCACCAGGTTCTGCGGCAGGTAGCCGACCTCGCCCGTGGTGCGCACCGTTCCGCCCGTCGGCGTCAGGTCACCGGCGATCAGCCTCAACAGCGTTGATTTTCCAGATCCGTTGAGGCCGATCAGGCCGGTTCTGCCCGGGCCGACCGCCAGTTGGAAGTCGTCGAGTACCCCGGTGCCGTCCGGCCAGGCGAAGGTGAGGGAGGAGCAGGTGATGTGAGTGGGGACAGTAGACATACGGGTCTCCCGGTTGCGTGGGAAGGGGCGTGGGCAACTGGTGGAGACACCGCGGCGCGGGCGGGCCCGGTCGGGGAGGACGGCTCGAACGCCGAGGTCGCACGCGAAGCGCACAGCATGCTTGAAGAAGCTGTGACGCACGGTGTCTCAAGACCTCAGACGAGCAACGTCCTACTCCAATCGACGACAACAGGACCGCTGTACACCGTACGAGGCGGTTCTGGAGACGTCAACGAATTATCGTGAGCGGGGACCAAGGAGGGGACAAGGAGAGGACAAGGAGAGGACAAGGAGAGGACAAGGAGGCGTCGCCGTGCCCAATGGATCGCTTTCGCTCGCCGCCCGGCTCTACGACTGCACCTTCTTCGACAGCCGGCACGGCCTCGCCATGAGCGACCCGGTGGACGGCAAGTACCGCATCCTGTCCACCGGCGACGGCGGAAAGTCGTGGAAGGTACTTCCGAACGCCGGTATGCCGGCGGCGCTGCCGGGCGAGGCGGCCTTCGCCGCCAGCGGCCAGTGCCTTGTCAGCTCAGGGCCGAGGGACGTCTGGCTGGCGACCGGCGGCGGCGCCACGGCGCGCGTGCTGCATCCGCCGACCGCGGCCTGAACTGGACCGTCGCCGAATCGACCGTTCCGGCCGGGGATCCGGCGCGGGGGGTGTTCGGGCTCGCCTTCCGTGACCGTGCCCATGGCATCGCCGTCGGCGGCGACTACCGCGGCGGCCAGGCGTCCCCGAACGCCGGAGCGGTCAGTGGGGACGGCGGCCGCAGCTGGCAGCAGTCGAAGACACCCCCGCCGTCCTACCGTTCCGGCGTGGCCTGGCTGCCGCACAGCAGGTCGGTCGCGCTCGCCGTCGGACCGACCGGGACCGATCTGACACTGGACGCCGGCCGCGCGAGAAGGGCCGCGTCGCCCGGCTGGAGTTCTAGGCCCTGACGGGGCCTAGCTAGGCGCTACGAGGGCAACTGCTGCTTGTACGGGGCGAGTTCCGGCGCGGTCTTCGTCGCGATGAACTCCGTGATCCGGTACTCGCACACACCGCCGACCGTGAATGGGTCGGCCGCCGCGATCTCCTCGATCCGCGCGCGGTCGTCCCCGACGGCCAGGATCACCCCGCCGTCACGTGGGTTCTTGCGGCCCGACGCGATGAACACGCCCTCCTCGTACAGCGCGTCCAGCCAGGCCACATGTGCCTCGAGGAGCTCGTCGACGCGCTCGACCGGTGCGGTGTAGGTCAATTCCAGTACGAACATGATCGCCAGGCTACGGCACGACGACATCGGGCCGATCGACAGAGCCGGCGGGACGCCCGGATCGACAACGCACCAGGGGACTGCGCGGCGGCCGGTCGTAGGGTGGGCGGCATCATGAAGATCATCGAGACGCCCGCCGACTGGCCCGCCGACGAGAGTGCGGCCCTGGCCGTCCAGGACGAGCTGCGCACGCGCGTCGTCCTGGACGAGCCGGGGCCGGAGCCGGGTACGGGCCTGGTGACCGGCGTTGATGTGGCGTACGACGACGAGCGCGATGTCGTCGCCGCGGCGGCCGTCGTCCTGGACGCCACGACGCTCACCGTCGTCGAGGAGGCCACCGCGGTGGGCCGGGTCGCCTTCCCCTACGTGCCCGGGCTGCTGGCCTTCCGGGAGATCCCGGCCGTGCTCGCCGCCCTGGAGTCCCTCACCCGGGACACCGGTCTCGTCGTCTGCGACGGCTACGGCCGGCGCACCCCCGCCGCTTCGGTCTCGCCAGCCATCTCGGCGTGCTGACGGGGCTGCCAGTGATCGGTGTCGCCAAGAACCCCTTCGCCTTCAGCTACGGCGAACTCGGGCCGCGGCGAGGCGACTTCGCGGCGCTGCGCGCGGACGATGGCGAGGAGGTCGGCCGGGCGCTGCGCACCCAGGACGGCGTCAAGCCGGTCTTCGTCTCCGTCGGCCACCGCACGACGCTCGACAACGCCTGCGCGCACACCCTCCGCCTCGCGCCCGGCTACCGGCTCCCGGAGAGCACGCGATTGGCCGACCGGCTGTGCCGGCGCGCCCTGGCGGAGGCGACTGCGTAGGTGCCCGGGCAGCGAAGCGAGTACCTGGGTACCAGGGCCCGCGAACTGAGTATCTGAGCGGATGTCAGGAACTGGGCGCGATCGGCATCCTCTCCGGCATGACGACTCAGACGACGCACAGCGCAATCGAGACCACCACCCACCCCGTCGAGCGCATCGTGACGGCCGTGCTCGTCCTGGCCGCCCTCGCCGGCTTCAGCTGGGTGGGGTCGATGTTCTACGCGGCGCTGACCGGCTGACCTGCCGCACGTATTCGCGGTCGGCTCCCGGGCTCATCAGCGCGTGGCGGCCACCCGGAACCGGATGCCGGCCGCCCGCAGCCGCTCCAGCAGCGCATCTCCCATCGCGACCGCCGTCGTGACCTGCCCCGCGGTGTCGGGCAGTTGGTCGAAGGCCAGGCACAGTGCCGATTCGGCGAGCATCTTCGCCGTCTCGTCGTAGCCCGGATCGCCGCCCGACACCTCCGTGAACACCGTGCGGCCGCCGCCCTCGCCGACGAAACGCACCGAGAACCAGCTCTTCGCCCTGCGCCGCTCGTCCGGACCCGCACCCGGCTTGATCCGGTCCGACAACCAGCGCCGGGCAGGCGGCAGTTGAGCCAGACCGAAGAGCGCGCCCACGGCCGCCGTACCACCCGCCGCCATGGGAAGCGTGCGGACCGCCGCGTAGTGCCGGTAGCGGAAGTCCGGACCGTACCGCGGCAGTGCCCGCGCCGAGCGGGCGACGATCTGCGGGTCCACCGTCGGCAGCGGCAGCGCCCATGCGCCGGTCTCCCGGCTGAACCGCGGCCCGCCGAGCGGGGCCCGCGCCCGCCGTCCCACCAGCCGCGGCTCGTGCAGCCGCCGGTCGTGCGCGGCCCGCAGCATCTGCCGGCCACGGCCCATCGCGGTGAGCGCGGAGGCGAACGTCCCGCCGGAGAGGGTGGCGTTCGAGCGTACGAATCCGTCGACGCGCAGCGGCACGTCCTTGGGAAGGTGCTGGACGGTGAAGTACGCCCCCAGGTCGTGCGGGACGGAGTCGAAGCCGCAGGCGTGGACGAGCCGCGCCCCGGTCTCCCGGGCCCGTGCGTCATGGCGTACGTACATCAGGTCCACGAACTCGGCCTCGCCGGTCAGGTCGACGTAGTCGGTGCCGGCCTCCGCGCAGGCGGCGACCAGCGGCTCGCCGTACCAGAGGTAGGGGCCGACCGTCGTTGCCACCACATGGGTGGACTCGGTGAGTTCGCGCAGCGCTTCGGGGTCGTCCGCGTCCGCCTCGATCAGCGGCAGCTCTGCGCAGCCGGGATGCTCGGCGGCAAGCCGCTCACGCAGCCGCTCCAGCTTCTGCCGGCTGCGGCCCGCGACGGCCCAGCGGCATCCGGAGGGCGCGTGCGCCGCGAGGTACTCCGCGGTGAGCACGCCGACGAAGCCCGTCGCTCCGAAGAGCACGATGTCGTACGGGCGCTGCGCGCGACCGGTCCCGTTCTGCCTGTTCAATGGCCCCTCCGCCGTTGCCCCGCGGTCGTGTCGGTGGCTGAGGCTAGCGTGCGAACGGGGTCGGGAAGAAGATGCGTTTCCCATCGGTAACCTGCCGGGCCGCGCGGCCGGATCGTCCGCCACGCCGGGGCGCCAGGACGATCCGGGCGTGCCGCCGTACGGGAGTAGGGTGCGGACAATTCTAAGCGCTTGCTCGGCCCAGGCCTTGTGCCGAGTGGAACGCGTTCTTACCATCGCTGGTGTTACATCAGTTGTGTCACAGTGCTGGGGGCTTGATGACAGCGACGGGCAACGGCCCGCTGGCCGGAGTGCGAGTGGTCGAACTGGCGGGCATCGGGCCCGGTCCGTTCGCCGCCATGCTCCTGGCCGACCTCGGCGCCGATGTCGTACGGGTCGACCGGCCCGGCGGCTCGGGGCTGAACATCGATCCGGCGTACGACCTCACCAACCGCAACAAGCGATCCGTGCTGATCGACCTCAAGGCGGCGGACGGCCCCGGCCAGGTCCTCGATCTGGTCGAGCGGGCAGACGTACTGATCGAGGGCTACCGCCCCGGTGTCGCCGAACGGCTCGGCGTCGGGCCGCAGCAGTGCCTCGCCCGCAATCCGCGCCTGGTGTACGGGCGGATGACCGGCTGGGGCCAGGAGGGACCGCTCGCCCAGCGCGCCGGACACGACATCGCGTACATCGCCGTCACCGGCACCCTCGGCATGATCGGTAAGCCCGACGAGCCGCCGGCCGTCCCGGCCAACCTCGTCGGCGACTACGCCGGCGGCTCGCTCTATCTTGTCGTCGGAGTGCTCGCAGCCCTGCAGCATGCCCGCAGTGAGGGCGGGGCCGGCCAGGTCGTGGACGCGGCGATCGTCGACGGGGCCGCCCATCTCGCCACGATGATCCACGGGATGATGGCGGCCGGCGGCTGGCAGGACCGGCGCGGGGCCAATCTGCTCGACGGCGGCTGTCCCTTCTACGGCAACTACGAGACCGCCGACGGCCAGTACATGGCGGTCGGCGCACTGGAGCAGCAGTTCTACAACGAGTTCATCGAGCTGCTCGGCATCAAGGACGAGGCTCCGGCGCGTAAGGACTTCGCCCGCTGGGGTGAGCTGCGCACCGCTGTCGCCGCCCGCTTCAAGACCAGGACGCGCGAGGAGTGGACCGCCGTCTTCGAGGACTCGGACGCCTGTGTCGCCCCGGTGCTCTCGTTGCGGGAAGCCCCCTCGCACCCGCATCTCGCGGCCCGCGGAACCTTCATTGACCACGGCGGACTCACCCAGCCCGCGCCCACCCCCCGCTTCTCCGCCACACCCGGCTCCGTGTACCGGGGCCCCGCCCAGCCTGGCGCCGACACCGCAGAGGTGGCCCGCGACTGGGATCTGCCCGGCCTCGCCGAGCCCGCCGAGGAGGGCAAGAGTTGAAGCGTCAGATCTTCACTGCCGAGCACGACGCGTTCGGCCGGACCGTCCGGACCTTCCTCGCAAAGGAGGTCCTGCCGCACTACGAGCAGTGGGAGAAGGACGGCATCGTCAGCCGGGACGCCTGGCTGGCCGCGGGGAGGCAGGGACTGCTCGGACTCGCCGTGCCCGAGGAGTACGGAGGCGGTGGGAACGCCGACTTCCGCTACAGCGCCGTCCTGGCCGAGGAGTTCACCCGGGCGGGCGCGGCCGGGCTCGCGCTCGGACTCCACAACGACATCATCGGCCCCTACCTCACCGGCCTCGCGACCGATGAGCAGAAGCGGCGCTGGCTGCCCGGCTTCTGCAGCGGCGAGATCATTACCGCCATCGCGATGACCGAACCGGGTGCGGGCTCCGACCTGCAGGGCATCCGTACCACCGCCGAGGACCGTGGCGACCACTGGATTCTCAACGGCTCCAAGACCTTCATCTCCAACGGCATCCTCGCCGACCTGGTGGTCGTCGTCGCCAAGACCAGCCCCGAGGGCGGGGCCAAGGGCCTCTCGCTGCTGGTCGTCGAACGCGGCATGGACGGCTTCGAGCGCGGTCGCAACCTGGACAAGATCGGCCAGAAGTCCCAGGACACGGCCGAGCTGTTCTTCAACGACGTACGCGTCCCCAAGGAGAATCTGCTCGGCGAGCTGAACGGCGCCTTCATCCATCTGATGACCAATCTCGCACAGGAGCGGATGGGCATAGCGGTCGCCGGGATCGCCGCCGCAGAGTATCTGCTCGAGATCACCACTCAGTACGTCAAGGAGCGCGAGGCATTCGGACGGCCGCTCTCCAAGCTTCAGCACATCCGCTTCGAGATCGCCGAAATGGCCACCGAATGCGCCGTCACCCGTACGTTCCTCGATCGCTGCATTGTGGATCACTCGAACGGGGAACTCGACGCCGTACACGCGTCGATGGCCAAGTGGTGGGCCACCGAACTGCAAAAGCGCGTCGCCGACCGCTGCCTGCAATTGCACGGCGGATACGGCTATATGACGGAATACCGCGTCGCCAAGGCTTTCACGGATGGCCGTATCCAGACGATCTACGGCGGCACGACCGAGATCATGAAGGAAATCATCGGCCGTTCTCTTCTCGCCTGACCCTCATTGAAAGGCTGCTGTCTTGAGTACCGAAGCGTATGTGTACGACGCGATCCGCACCCCGCGCGGGCGCGGCAAGGCCAATGGCGCCCTGCACGGCACCAAGCCGATGGACCTCGTGGTCGGTCTGATCCACGAAATCCGCAACCGTTTCCCCGGCCTCGACCCGGCGGCGATCGACGACATCGTGCTCGGTGTCGTAGGCCCTGTCGGGGACCAGGGCTCCGACATCGCCCGTATCTCGGCCATCGCTGCCGGGCTGCCCGACACGGTCGCGGGCGTACAGGAGAACCGCTTCTGTGCCTCCGGGCTCGAAGCCGTCAACATGGCGGCGATGAAGGTCCGTTCGGGCTGGGAGGACCTGGTGCTCGCGGGCGGCGTCGAGTCGATGTCGCGGGTGCCGATGGCCTCCGACGGTGGCGCCTGGTTCGCAGACCCGATGACCAACTACGAGACGGGCTTCGTCCCGCAGGGCATCGGCGCCGACCTCATCGCCACCATCGAGGGCTTCTCCCGCCGCGACGTCGACGAGTACGCCGCGCTCTCCCAGGAGCGGGCCGCCGACGCCTGGAAGGACGGCCGCTTCGACCGCTCCGTCGTCCCCGTCCGCGACCGCAACGGCCTGGTCGTCCTCGACCACGACGAGCACCTGCGCCCCGGCACCACCGCGGACAGCCTCGCCGCGCTCAAGCCCTCGTTCGCGGGCATCGGCGAGATGGGCGGCTTCGACGCTGTGGCGCTGCAGAAGTACCACTGGGTGGAGAAGATCGACCACGTACACCACGCGGGCAACTCCTCCGGCATCGTCGACGGCGCGGCGCTCGTCGCCATCGGCACGAAGGAGGTCGGCGAGCGGTACGGACTGACCCCGCGCGCCCGGATCGTCTCCGCCGCGGTCTCCGGCTCCGAGCCGACCATCATGCTCACCGGCCCGGCGCCTGCCACCCGCAAGGCGCTCGCCAAGGCGGGGCTCACGATCGACGACATCGACCTCGTCGAGATCAACGAGGCGTTCGCCGGTGTCGTCCTGCGCTTCGCCCGCGACCTGGACCTCCCGCTGGACAAGATCAACGTCAACGGCGGCGCGATCGCGCTTGGCCACCCGCTCGGCGCCACCGGCGCGATGATCCTCGGCACCGTCATCGACGAACTGGAGCGCCAGGACAAGCGGTACGGCCTCGTCACGCTCTGCGTCGGCGGCGGCATGGGCATCGCGACCGTGGTCGAGCGCCTGTAGCCCTACGGCCCCGGCGCACCGTCCGCCAGGGACGCGCGTGCGCGGTGGCCCCCTCGCGACCTTCCAGGCCCCGGCCCGATCAGACCCTCATGGAGACTTCGCAATGACCGAGAGCACCACCATCCGCTGGGAGCGGAGCGACGACGGCGTCGTCACCCTCGTCCTCGACGACCCCAATCAGTCCGCCAACACGATGAACCAAGCCTTCAAGGCCTCCATCGCGGCGATCGCCGAGCGCGCGGAGGTTGAGAAGGACTCCATCCGCGGCATCATCATCACCTCCGCCAAGAAGACCTTCTTCGCGGGTGGCGATCTCAAGGACATGATCAAGGTTGGTCCGGAGAACGCCCAGCAGGTCTTCGACACCGGCATGGCCATCAAGCACGCCCTGCGCAAGATCGAGACCCTCGGCAAGCCCGTCGTCGCGGCGATCAACGGCGCGGCGCTGGGCGGCGGTTACGAGATCGCCCTCGCCTGCCACCACCGCATCGCACTCGGCGCGCCCGGCTCCAAGATCGGCCTGCCCGAGGTCACCCTCGGCCTGCTCCCGGCGGGCGGCGGCGTCACCCGTACCGTACGGCTGATGGGCATCGCGGACGCGCTGCTGAAGGTGCTGCTGCAGGGGACGCAGTACTCCCCGCAGCGGGCCCTGGACAGCGGCCTGATCCACGAGGTGGCCGCCACCACCGACGAGATGCTCGCCAAGGCGCGCGCCTTCATCGACGCCAACCCCGAGTCCCAGCAGCCCTGGGACGTCAAGGGCTACAAGATCCCCGGCGGCACCCCGTCCAACCCGCGGTTCGCCGCCAACCTTCCCGCCTTCCCCGCGAATCTGAAGAAGCAGACTGCCGGCGCCCCCTACCCCGCCCCGCGCAATATCCTCGCGGCGGCCGTCGAGGGCTCCCAGGTCGACTTCGAGACCGCGCAGACCATCGAGGCGCGGTACTTCACCGAGCTGGTCACCGGCCGGATCGCCAAGAACATGATCCAGGCGTTCTTCTTCGACCTGCAGGCGGTCAACTCCGGCGCCAACCGCCCGGAGGGTATCGAGCCGCGCCCAGTCCGCAAGGTCGCCGTCCTCGGCGCGGGGATGATGGGCGCGGGCATCGCGTACTCCTGCGCCCGCGCCGGCATCGAGGTCGTCCTCAAGGACGTGTCCCTGGATGCGGCCGAGAAGGGCAAGGCCTACTCCGAGCAGCTGCTCGCGAAGGCGCTCTCCCGGGGCCGTACGACCGAGGCCAAGCGGGACGCGCTGCTCGCCCGCATCACGCCCACCGCGGAACCCGCGCATCTCGCGGGCTGCGACGCCGTGATCGAGGCCGTGTTCGAGGACACCGCGCTCAAGCACAAGGTGTTCCAGGAGATCGAGGAGGTCATCGAGCCGGACGCGCTGCTCTGCTCCAACACCTCGACCCTGCCCATCACCGTGCTCTCCGAAGGCGTGTCCCGGCCCGTCGACTTCATCGGGCTGCACTTCTTCTCGCCCGTCGACAAGATGCCGCTCGTCGAGATCATCAAGGGCGAGCGCACCGGCGACGAGGCGCTGGCCCGCGCCTTCGACCTGGTCCGCCAGATCAACAAGACCCCGATCGTCGTCAATGATTCGCGCGGGTTCTTCACCTCGCGCGTGATCGGCCAGTTCATCAACGAGGGCGTGGCGATGGTCGGCGAGGGCGCCGATCCCGCGTCGGTCGAGCAGGCCGCCGCGCAGGCCGGGTACCCGGCGAAGGTGCTTTCGCTGATGGACGAGCTGACGCTCACCCTGCCGCGCAAGATCCGCAACGAGACGAAGCGCGCGATCGAGGAGGCCGGCGGCACCTGGTCCGGGCACCCGGCGGACGCCGTGATCGACCGGATGGTCGACGAGTTCGGGCGTACGGGCCGCAGCGGCGGGGCGGGCTTCTACGAGTACGGCGAGGACGGAAAGCGGACCGGGCTGTGGCCGGGACTGCGCGAGCACTTCACGCGTTCCGGTGTGCACCTGCCCTTTGAGGACATGAAGGAGCGGATGCTCTTCTCGGAGGCGCTGGACTCGGTCCGCTGCCTGGAGGAGAACGTGCTGACGTCGGTCGCCGACGCCAACATCGGCTCCATCATGGGCATCGGCTTCCCGGCCTGGACGGGTGGCGTGCTGCAGTACATCAATGGCTACGAGGGCGGTCTGCCCGGCTTCGTGGACCGCGCCCGGGAGCTCGCCGAGCGGTACGGCGACCGCTTCGACCCACCGGCGCTGCTGGTCGAGAAGGCGGAGCGGGGCGAGAAGTTCAGCGACGAGGCCTGACCGTCGCCGGCCGGGGCCGCCTCCACCGCCGCGTGGTACGACTGCGACGTACCACGCGGCGGGACTACTCCGTGGCGAACGCGGCCCGCAGCTCCTCCTTCAGCGAACGCTGGAACGCGGTCACCAGCGCCTGCACCACCATCGGCTGCATATGGGCGGACAGCGACTTCATCGCCGCGACATGCTCGGGGTCCGACTCCCGCTCGCGGTACGGGCTCCACACCTCGTCGCGGAACAGCCGGGTGAGCTCGTGCGCGGCGGAGCGGGTGTGCTCCAGCAGGACGGTACGGGCGGCAAGGATCGTCTCGTGCGCGATCGGCACGTCCAGCAGCTGCACACCGAGCCGTAGCAGCCCCGGGTCGAGCCGGTAGCCGTCGGCGGCGTCCGCGCCTCCCGAGCGCTCCAGGACGCCCATCGCCGCCAGCCGGTCGATGTCCTCCTCGCTCAGCGACCGCCCCGCACGGCGCTCCAGGTCGGCATGGGACGCCTCCTCGGCCGAGTCCGGCGCCCAGGAGGCCACCAGCGCACGGTGGACGGCGAGATCGTGCGCGCTCAGGTCCTCCGGCAGCTGCTCCAGATAGCGCTCGATCGCGGCGAGGGTCATGCCCTGGTGCTGAAGCTCCTCGATGAGCGCCAGCCGGGACAGATGGCCGGGGCCGTAGTGCCCGACCCGCCGCGGCCCGATCGCCGGGGGAGGCAGCAGCCCGCGCGTGCTGTAGAAGCGAACGGTCCGCACGGTGACCCCGGCCCGCGCGGCCAGCTCGTCGACGGTGAGCGTCGGCTCCTCGGCCTCGGTCGCCATGGGTGCGCCTCACTTTCTCCTCACGCGGTGCAACAGTATTGCTGTCTCACCAGTGTTGTGAAAGTGCCCTACGGATCTGGACGCGCCGGCGGGCGCGGGCGGGATCCAGGGGGCCGCGGCCGGCAGCATCGGTGCCGGGTGTGAATGTGGTGTCGGGCGGGCTCGACGTGCGCAGCCGGAGGAACTGAACAGCACGGCGGGCGTGCCCACTTGGTGGGCACGCCCCGTGTGTCGGTCCTCAGTACACGTTCACACCGTACGCGCTGAGCGCTTCCTTCACCGGCTGGTGGATCGCTGAGCCGTCGGTACCGGAGCAGCCGGAGCTGCCCGAGTGGATACCCAGGGCGGTGGCTCCCGCGAAGTGCGCGCCGCCGCTGTCGCCGCCCGCCGAGCAGGCGGTGGTGCGGACCATGTTGTAGACCGGCCCCTCGCCGTAGTTGACGGTGACGTTCACCGCGGTGACGGTGCCGCTGGTCACCTTGGACGTCGAGCCGCTCTTCCTGATGGCCTGGCCGACGATGGCGTCCGCCGCGGACGTGATGTCCTGGGAACCGCCCTCGTAGAGGTTGACGTCCCCGGCGGGCTGCGAGCTGTTCGTGTACCGGACGAGGCCGTAGTCGTTGGTCGGGAAGCTGGAGCCCACGCTGGTCCCGATGGCCGCGCCGCCGGACGTCGTCGACCATTTGGCGGCCGCGTTGGTGCAGTGGCCCGCCGTCACGAAGTAATGGGCCGTGCCTTTCGAGACGTTGAAGGCTGCCGAGCAGCGGTAGCCGCCGCCGAGGATCGCGTCCCCGCCGAGCACTTCCTTCTTGAGGACGCCGGGCACACGCTTGATCCGCACGGCGTCGCCGAGACCCGCGGCCACCGTCTTCAGCAGCGCCATTGAGCCCGCGGAGACGGTCCGGTCGGCCTCGATCGCGACCTGGTTCGTCGAGGGGTCGATACCCCACGAGGTGCCGGTGATCTTCGCCCGGGCCTCCAGCGTGGCCATGGCCGATTCAAGCTCTGCCGTGCTGTGCTCGACGCGCTTCGCACGTGCGCCGGCGGCCCGGACCTGGTCGGCCGCGGCCTCATCGGTGACGGTGACGACCAGTTCGCCCGTGTCGGCGTCGAGATACGAACCGGCGGTCTGGGCGCCGAGCGCACGTTCGAGGGTGCTGTGCAGGTGGTACTGCATCGCCGAGGGCGTGACGCCCGGATGTGGTTCCGGGGCGGCCGCGGCGGTGCCTGGGCCCAGACCGGCGGCAGGCAGGGCGAGGAGGACGGGAAGGTAGATGCGCGCGCGGAGCGTGCGTCTCATGGGGGGGCTTCTCCTTCGTACGAGTCCGTAGTGGGGGTGCCGAGAAGCAGTCTGGACTGGACCAGTCCGGTGTGCGGGATTCGATCAACCAGGGACCTGTCAAGCAGCCAAGCGCGCGAGAACGCCGGAGCACCCGTTCGGCGGAAGGAGTCGAAGGGGTGTCAGGGACGGATCTGGACGGTGGCCGCGGTCAGCCGGCGGACCCCGCGCAGCAGCGCGTGCTCAGCCGCCGGCGCCACGGCGTGCGCCTGCGCCACCGTCGGCGCGGGGTCGACGACGATCGACGTCTCGGCCCGCAGATCGGCCCGAGCCAGCGCATTCGTACGTCCCCCACTGCCCGTACGCCCGCGACATGACGGAGCGCGTGCTCGGCCTGGTCGACCAGCGCCGGGTCGACCGCGTCCATCAGCCGGTGCGAGATCTCGGGTGTCGCCCCGCGCAGCACCAGCGCGATCGCCCCCGTGATCGCGAGCCCGATCAGCGGATCGGCCCACCGCCATCCGAGTGCAGCTCCGCCCGCGCCCAGCAGTACGGCCAGAGAGGTGAAACCGTCACTGCGAGCGTGCAGTCCGCCGGCGACCGGCGCGGCCGATCCGATCCAGCGGCCGGTACGGATCCGGGCCACTGCCACCCGCTCGTTGCCGGCGAAACCCGCCAGACGCTCGCGGCCACTGCCACCAGATGGCTGACCTCCTGCGGCTCGAACAGCCGGCGCAGCGCGGCGTGCGACTACTGTCCGGACGCGACGACCGGGTAGTGGTCGGAGAGGTTGGTGTACGTGTAGTTCGTGCCCCAGCTGGAGACCGTCCAGGGCGCGCTCTGCTCCTTGATCACCTCATTGGTCCAGCCGGCCGGCTTCGCGTGCCCGGCGCGGTGCAGAACATGGTCGAGGTCCTCGCGAGGGTCGTCCGGGTAGCGCTCGGACGCGATCGAGTTCTGCTCGGTGTCGAAGGAGTACGGGTGTCCGGTGCGGGCGTCCGCACCCGTGAGACCCGCGTCGGCGAGCATCGTGGCGTACTCCGGCGTCCGCGAGTCGACATTGAAGTCGCCCGCGACCAGGACCTGTTCAGAGGCCGGGATGTTCTTGCCGTCCAGCAAGGCGTCGATCGCCTTGAACTGGCGGCTGCGCATCTGCGCCGCCTCGCCCGCGCCGCAGCCGGGGTCGGTGGACTGCGCGTGCGTACCCACCACATGCACCTTCGCGCCGTTGACGTTCAACACGGCATAGACGAAGCCCTTGTTGGACCACCAGTCCGCCCCGCAGGCGTCCTTGTAGACGAACTGTTCCTTGCGGACGATCGGCCACTTGCTGAGCACGGTGACCCCGCCGTCCTCGGGCGTGGTGGCCGAGTACGACCCGCCGGTCGCGTCCCAGCCGTCCTTGCTCCGCCCCATCACCGGGGTCTGGTACGGGTACTGGCCGGCGGCCTTCTGCTTCAGCGCGTCCGACGAGGAGTTGTCGAAGGCCTCCTGGATCACGACGACGTCGTTGCCCTGGAAGAACGAGGTCGCGGGGATCGCCGCGGCCCGGTGGTCCTGACCCCAGTTGGGGTACAGGTTCTTGCTGAACAGGAAGGCGTTGTACGTCAGCACCTTCAGGGACGGCGTCGCGGCCGCCGGAGCGGCAGAAGCCGCCGGAGCCGTCCCGGTGAGGACGGCCGCGGCGAGCGCGGTGGAAAGAGCTGCGCCAGGGATACGGCGGAGCGCGGAGTGCGGCACAAAGACTCCCGAGTGTGGTGGGGGGCACGACCGGCGACGCACATCAAATCAGGCGGAGTTACCACCTGGTAATGGCCAGGTGCCCACTTTCTTTCCGCTGCCGCACGATCTCACCAACACTGGTGCCGCCGTCTTCGCCCGGCTGCCCGGCAGAGGCCATGGAAGGCCTGCCCGACCTCCTGAAAGTTACGATGGTCAAATGACCGGGCCCGCGACAGATTCCGTACCACCACCGCCCGGCGGAGTGCTCTGGACCCTCGCCGGTGACATCCGAGGTCTGCTGATGCTGCCTGCCGCGCTCACCCTGCAGGTCGCCCACCCCGCTGTCGGCGCCGGCGTCGACGAGCACTCAGTCTTCCGCACCGACCCCTGGGGCCGCGGTGAGCGTTCGCTGCGCTCGCTCCTGCTGTGGGTGTACGGGGGCGAGGCGGCGGCCGAGGAGGGGCGCAGGCTCCGGGAGCTGCACAAGTCCATCCAGGGCACGGACGCCCACGGCCGCAGGTACCACGCGCTCGATCCGGCCTACTACTCCTGGGTCCACGCCACCGGTTTCCCCGTCTACCAGCACGCGCTGCGGTATCTGGCGCGCCCGCTCACCCAGGCCCAGGAGCGCAAGCTCTACGCCGAATGGCTCCAGGTCGGGCGGGTCCTCGGCATCCACGACCGGGACATGCCCCAGACGATCGAGGAATTCTGGCCGTACTACCGCAAGGTGCTCGCCGACGAGCTGGAGGCGACCGTCGTCGTACGCGAACTGATCGCCACCGACCAGGCGATACCGCCGCCCGACCGCGGGCCGGCGGTGCTCAGAGTGCTGCTCAGGACGGTGTGGCCGGTGCTGCTGCCCGCGTTCGCCCGCTTCCGCCGCTTTATGACCATCGGGCTGATGCCGCCCGACGCCCGCGAGGCGATCGGCCTGGAGTGGACGGACGAGCAGGAGCGCAGACTGCGCAGATTTGCCCGGGTCATACGGGCCGTGGTTCCCGTACTCCCCGAGCGACTGCGCTACCTCCCGCCGGCGCGCGAAGCGCGGCGGGCCGCCCGGATCAGCCCGTCAGACCGCCCCGTGCGCGGCCGGCGGTAACTACGACGGCACCCCGCACCAACCCCTCGTCTACGAGATCAGACACGTCGACGGCACGCCCACCCCGGGCGCCGCGACCGCGTTCCGCCTTCAGCTGGACGCGGGCACCACCGTCGGCCTCGGCCAGCAGGCCCGTATCAGCTACGACCTCACGGGCGACGGCGCCTTCGACCGGACCGAGACCTACCACTATTTCGCGACCGACCCGGTGGCAGGCTGGGCGGAGTACGCCCAGTCACGCGGCCTGAAGGCGGCGACCGGAACCGTCGGCGATCTCAAGGGCGGCACCGTACGACTGGAGGTGTGGAGCGCCATCGGCAATGGCACTGCGAAGCTCCAGACCGGCACGGACAAGTCGGTGGTCGTGATCCCCTTCAGCTGACCGTGCGGTGTGCGGCGGGCAACGGCCCTCTCAGGCCGAGGCCCGCCGCACCAGCGTGGTCGGAGTGATCAACGAGGCGGGAACGCCGGCCCCCGGCTCGCCCTCGTTCAGTACGCGCATCAGCAGCCGGACCATCAACCGGCCCATCCCCTCGATGTCCTGCCGGATCGTCGTCAGCGCCGGATCGGTCGTCCCCACCACCGACGCCATGTCGTCGAAGCCCACCAGCGCCACATCCTGCGGCACCCGCCGCCCCCGCTCGCGCAGCGTTCGCAGCGCTCCCGAGGCCATCAGGTCGTTGGAGGCGAACACGGCGTCCAGTTCCGGGCGGCGGTCCAGCAGTTCGGCCATCGCGCGGGCGCCGCTGTCCGCGGTGAAGTCGCCCTGGCAGACCAGTTCCGGGTCGGCGTCCAGCAGGACGTCGCGGTAGCCGTCGATCCGGTCCAGCGCGGAGGTCTGGTCGCGGGGGCCCGCGATGTGCGCGACGTGCCGGCGGCCCAGTGAGACCAGATGACGTACGGCTTCCCGGGCGCCGCCGCGGTTGTCGCAGTCCACATAGGGGACGGCTGGCTCGGCGGCGGCGCCGGGCCAGCCCGGACGGCCGCCGAAGACGGTCGGCACCTGCACCCGGCGGATGATGGCGGGCAGTTCGTCGTCGTTGTGCAGCGAGAAGGCCAGTGCGCCGTCGACATGGCCGCCGCCGAGATAGCGGGCGATCCGGTCGTAGTCGCCGGGCCCCTCCACCCACAGCAGCACCAGCTGGGAGTCGTATGCCGTCAGTTCGCGGCTGATGCCGCGCACCTGCTGCTCGAAGAAGGGGTCCGAGAAGATCCGGAACTCCGGCTCGGCGATGACCACGGCGACCGCGCCGTTGCGCCGGGTGACCAGGGTGCGGGCCGCGTGATTCGGTACGTATCCGAGTTCCTCGACCGCCTGGCGCACCTTGTCGACCAGCGGGGGGCGAACCCCCGCGCCGCCGTTGACGACCCGCGATGCCGTGGCCCGGGAGACGCCGGCGCGGGCGGCGACGGCTTCCAGGGTGGGGCGGGACCCCGTGGTCTTCTCGGGCAAGGCGGGCGCTCCTAGTCTGCTTCAGTCAGCTGCGTCAGACGGCAGCGGGGGGAACGCTGTCAGATACAGGATATCCGGTCCCGGCGATCTTCTGAGAGCGCTCCCATCGTGGGAGGGAGCGCCGCCCCGGCCCGGGACGACGGCCCGTCCCGCGGCCTGGCCGCGGCCGGGTCGGCACCTTCCGTGCCTCGTCCCGCGGCCGGCGAGGCCGGCTTCGACTGCTGGTGGAGTCAGGTGTCGAAGAGCCCGGCGAGCGGCTTGCCCGAGATCTTTCCGGCCGAATTTCACATAATCGCCGACCTGGCACCTGGTGTCCCATCGGTCGCTTTGATGCCCTGATTGCCCCCTGTTGCAAGGGAGTTGGCCGGGGTACCTTCCGCCCATGCCAACACAAGCGCGGGGCACCCGCTTGACGTGCAGATCGCTGGTGGTGGCGGCCTCGGCCGTCCTGATGGCCATGACCCTGGCCCCGGCAGGCGCACAGGGCGCGCCCGTACGGGAGAGCAGACCCGTCTACTCGTACGAGAACGCGATCCGCGAGTCCGTTTGGGTCGACACCCGGCTCGACGGGGACGGCGACGGGCGGACCGATCGCGTCGCCGTCGACATCGTCCGGCCGCGTGAGCCCGCGCATCAGGGCCGGAAGATCCCCGTGATCATGGACGCCAGTCCGTACTACTCCTGCTGCGGACGCGGCAACGAGAGCCAGAAGAAGACATACGACGCGAACGGCAACCCTGTCCAGTTCCCGCTTTACTACGACAACTTCTTCGTCCCGCGCGGGTACGCCTTCGTCGCGGTCGACCTGGCAGGTACCAACCGCTCCGACGGCTGCGTCGACGTCGGCGGCCGCTCGGACATCCAGTCCGCCAAGGCCGTCGTCGACTGGCTGAACGGCCGCGGCCGCGGCTACACCACCCGCACCGGCGGCGAGCGTGCCGGGGCCGGCTGGAGCACCGGCAGCACCGGCATGATCGGCAAGAGTTACGACGGCACGATCGCCAACGGCGTCGCCGCCACCGGAGTCGAGGGACTCAAGACAATCGTCCCGATCGGCGCCATCTCCTCCTGGTACGACTACTACTTCGCCAAGGGCGCCCCGCTCTACAACTCGGGCCCCGACTGGCTCTCCGACTATGTCGAGAGCCCCGACGCCCGCGCCCGCTGCCAGGCTGTCCAGCAGCGGCTGGTCGACGAGGCCCCCCGCAACGGTGATCTGACCCGGCTGTGGAGCGAGCGCGACTACGTTCCCGACGCTGACAATGTCGAGGCCAGCGTCTTCGCCGTGCACGGCATGCAGGACCTCAACGTCCGCTCCAAGCACTTCGGACAATGGTGGGACGCCCTCGCCGACGAGGGCGTGGAGCGCAAGGTCTGGCTCTCGCAGACCGGGCACGTCGACCCGTTCGACTTCCGCCGCGCCGAGTGGGTCAGCACCCTGCACCGCTGGTTCGACCACTACCTCCTCGGCTACGACAACGGCATTGACAGCGAGCCGATGGCCGACATCGAGCGTGCTCCCGACCAGTGGTCCACCGACCGCGTCTGGCCGCCCCGGTCCACCGACACCACCAGCCTCCGCCCGGACAAAGGCCCGGCGGCAGGCGTCGGCACACTCGGCCTGCAGCCCGCACGCCCCGGCGCAAGAGAGACCTTCACCGACGACCCGACGCTCGACGAGACCGACTGGGCCGCCCAGGTCGACCGGTCGACCTCCTCCAAGGCCGGGTTCATCACCAAGCCCCTCGGCCGTGACCTTCGGCTGTCCGGCTCCTCGAGGGTGACCATCACCGCCACGCCGTCCACCACCAGCGCCCATCTCTCCGCGGTCCTCGTCGACCTCGGTCCCGACACCATCCGCAACTACGCGGCAGCCGGTGAGGGCATCACCACCCTTGCCGAACGCAGCTGCTGGGGTGCGAGCACCCCTGGCGACAGCCCCTGCTTCAAGGAGACCAAGGCCCGCACGGCAGCCGTCGACTACGCGGTCTTCAGCCGCGGCTGGGCGGACCTCGGCAACTACGCCTCCGACGCGAAGGGCCGCCGGCTGACCCCCGGCACGGCGTACACCATCGCCCTCGATCTGCACGCAAGCGACCATGTCGTCCCGGCCGGGCACCGGCTCGCCCTGATCGTCGGTGGCACGGACAGGGACCTCATCGACCCGCCCGCGAGCACTCCGGCGCTCACTCTCGATCTGGCCCGTACATCGGCGAAGCTGCCGATCGTCGGCGGCGCCGCCGCCTTCGTACGCGCCACCGCGGGGTCCACCGCGCCCGTTACCCCGCGCGAAGCCCGGCTCAGCGGTGTGGCCGAGCCGCGTCCCATCCGCCCGATCCCCGGAGGCGACAGCCGATGACTTCCCGTATCCGCATTCTTGCCCTGGCGGTCGCAGCGGCAGCGCTTGCCGTGCCGCTGGTCACGGCGCCGGCCGAGGCGGCGCACAGCCTGCCCCGCACCGGCTTCGAGACCAGCCAGGGCGCGCGCTGGACCAGTCAGCCCGAGGAGCAGACGTTCCTCGCCGCCGTCGACCGCGGCAGCGACCGCGTCTCGGTCGGCCGGATCGGCACCACGAAGCAGGGCCGTCCGCTCCAGCTCGTAAGCATCGGTGCTCAGCACGCCGCGAACACCGTGCTGCTGATCTGCTCTCAGCACGGCGACGAGCCCTCGGGCCGCGACGCCTGTCTGACCACGGTCCGCGATCTCGCGTACGCCGGGGACGGCGAAACCCGCCGGCTGCTGTCCCGTACGAGAATCCTCGTCGTCCCCACCGCCAACCCGGACGGACGGGCGGCGGACACCCGCGGCAACTCCGACGGGGTCGACATCAACCGCGACCACATCGCCCTGAAGACCGCCGAGGCGCGGGCGCTGGCTGCCGTCATGCGGGACCAACGCCCGGACATTGTCTACGACTTGCATGAGTACGGCGCCACCCCGCCGTACTACGACAAGGATCTCTTCGACCTCTGGCCCCGCAACCTCAACACCGACGCCAAGGTCCACCAGGAGTCGCAGACCCTCTCCGAGGACTACGTCCGCCCGGCCGCGAACGACAGCGGCTTCAGCACCGGCACGTACGGCATCTGGACCGATCCGGTCACCGGCGACCCCATCAAGCAGACGGCGGGCGACGGCCAGGAGCGCATCCTGCGCAATGCCTCGGGGGTCAAGAACGCTCTGGGACTGCTCATCGAGAGCCGCGTGGACCCCGTCACGGAGGAGGAGAAGGCCGACCCCGCGCTGAACAACCGGCGCCGGGTCAACAGCCAACTAGCATCTCTGGGCGGTCTGTTGACCTTCACCGACGAACGGCGCGGCCGGATCGAGGCGGCGACCGGAGCCGCGAGGCTGGCCGGTTTCAAGGACCGCGGCCCAGTCTATCTGGGCGGCGCCGACAACGACCCCGCGACGGCCGAGGAGACCCTTGAGGATCCGCCCTGCGGCTACCGCCTCGACGCGGCGCAGTACGCGGATGTGCGGGACGAACTGGGGCTGCACGGCGTTACGTCGAGGCCGGACGGGGACGGGGCGTTCGTACCGCTGCGCCAGTCCCAGCGGCAACTGATCCCGCTGCTTCTCGATTCCCGTGCGACATACCACCTCACAGCGGGACAACCGATTACCGCCTGTTGAGGGCGACAACCGAACAGGCTGGTGGTCGTCTTCTGGGGCATGCTGACAGGTGCCGTCGCGGCGATCATGCTGCTCATTGGGAACGGAAGGGGTGACGCACTGGCGGGACTGCAGAATCTGACGCTCCTGGTGGCCGCGCCGTTCGTGATCGTCATGGTGGGCATGTGCATGGCGCTGATGCGCGATCTGCGCCACGACCCGCTGATCGTGCGCGGCGAGATCGGGGTCGAGGCCGTGGGGTCGGCGGTGATCGCGGGCCACGAGAAGTACGACGGTGTCGCCCGCTCCGGCACGACCGGGGCGGGCGGTGCCGCTCAGGGCGCCGGGTCCGCCCGGCGCACCAGGCGGGCCGCCGCATGGGCGCAGCCCCAGGCGACCGTCACCCCGGCGCCGCCATGGCCGTAGTTGTGGACCAGAACACCGCCGTCCGGCAGCCGCTCGGCCTCGATGCGTACCCCTTGACGTCTCACCGGGCGCAGCGCCGCCCGGTGTCCGAGGATCCGCGCCCCGGCGATCTCCGGACGGATCCGCGCGCAGCGCGCCACGATCTCCTCGGCCGTCGCCGGATCGGGCGAGAGGCGCCAGTCGTCGTCCTCGGCGGTGCCGCCCAGAATCAGCCGCCCGGGCTGCGGAAAGAAGTACGTCGTTGTGGCCGAGGCCTGGTCGGCCGCGGTGAACCACTCCTCGATGCCGGGGTTCTCCACCAGTACCAACTGCCCGCGCACCGGGCGAAGTTGATCGTCCTGGGCCAGCTCGCGCGCGCCGAGCCCGGTGCAGTTGACCACCACCCGTGCCCGGTCCGCCGCCCGGGCGAAGGAGCTGACCGTACGCAGCTCCACCGTGCCGCCCGCGGCCTCGAAGCGCCGCCGCAGCCAGCCCAGATGAACGGGCATGTCGATCAGCGGGATCCTGGCCCACAGCCCGTCGGCGTACCCCCCGGGCAGCTCATCGGCAGCCGCCTCGCGCAACCCCTCCACCTGCGCGGCCCATCGCCCGAGACCCGACAGGCGTACATCGGCGTGTATGCCCGCGGCCAGCCGGACACCGGTCTCCTCGGGGCGGGCGGCGAGCTTCTCGTACACCCGCAGCGAGGCGAGCGACCAGTCGCCGACCAGCTCCTGCGGCTCGATGCGGTACGGCCACCACAGCGCGCCCGCCACCGCCGATGTGGTCTCCTCCGCCGGCTCCCGCGTCCACACGCGTACGCCACGGCCACTCTCCGCAAGCACGACCGCGGTCGTCAGCCCGATGACTCCGCCGCCCACCACCAACACATCGCCGCTCATGCCGGGACGGTAGCGGAATGCCCGTTGCCGTGCTCAGAACGTGGCACAGGTGGGGATACTCAGGATATGTCTGCCGTATACGCGACCTTCGGGCTGGCGCCGGCGATGCGCGCCGGGGGAGTCCTCGCGGATGGTGGCTACCAAGTGCACCGGGACTTCATGGACTTCATCGTCGACGGGCGGCCGCTGCTGTTCCAGCTCTCCGGCCTCGACGCCGTCTCGCCGCTGGCCTCCGACGTGCCCCCGGCGATCTTCACCGCGCAGGTGCGCACGCTGCTGCTGGACGCGGCGGCACCGCTGACGGGCGGCCGCTGTGTGATCTACGGCTGCCCCGAGTGCGAGGACATCCAGTGCGGAGCGGTGACGGCCGTCATCGAGCGCGACGAGGACGACTTCGTATGGCGGGACTTCGCCTGGCAGACGTCCGAGACGGCGGACCTGGAACTCAACGGCTACCACGGGATAGGGCCGTTCCGCTTCCGCGGCGACGCCTACCGCGCGGAGCTGGAACGCCTGCTGCCGGACGGCGACGGCGACGGCGACGCGGCGCCCGTCCGCCGCCGGGTCCTGCTGATCGGCGCACGGGTCGCTGTACTGGCCAGGCTGGCCGCGGCCCTGCGGACCATCGGCATCGGCGCGGACATCACCGGTGGAGCCACGGGGGTCCCTGCGGAGGAACTGCGCACTTATGGCGCGGTCGCGTTCGGCAGCGCGGTCACCGCGCAGGAGCGCGCGGCTGTGCGTTCGGCGTTCGAGGCGGTGGGCGTGGAGGTGGCGTACGTGGACGGCCTTGCCCCGATCATTCCACTGCTGGTCGCCCAGATCGAACACGCCCTGGACCGCGCCCCGTTGGAGCGCCGTTGCTTGACCCGGCTGACGGCGGCGGACGGCGCGGCGGATGTGGCGGTGACCTGGACGTGCCGGGTGCAGCTCGTCGCGTACCGCCTCGACAGGCTGCACCGGACCCGTACGCGGGAGGTGTTCGACGGGATGCTGGAGCCCGGTGAGCACCGAATTCCGGTGGACGGACGGGCGGCGAAGGGGCAATCCTTCGTTGTGGCGCGCACCATGGGGAGCGTGCTGGTCGCACCGATGGTGCACTGACACCGACGATGGCCCCGGCGAGCCGCCAATCGCCTCGCATGATGCATCGAGTGAACCGGAGCCTTGCCGACGGCAGGCCCGCCCCGGGCGGACGCGGGCGGCAGCGAGCGCCCCGGCCGCGATGAGCGGCCGTAAGCGCGGGCCCGCCATTCGAACCCGGACCCGCGAGGAACTACGCAGCACCCGTCGCCCACGCGCCCACTCCTGCTGGGACCACCTCTACGCCGCGCCCCTCTGGCCGCTCCACGGCGCCAACCTGGGCACCCTCGCCCGTACCTGTGACGCCGTCGGCGCCTGCCTCACCGTGCCGCGCTTCCCGTGGGTGCCCGAGGCCCTGGCCCGCGGCAACACCCTGCGCAAGCCGCTCTGCGTGCACTGGACGGGAGACCCGCTGAACTGGCTGGCCAAGCAGCGGGAGCGGGGCGCCCGGATCGTCGGGGTGGAGCTCGCCGACGAGGCGATCAGGCTCGCCGATCTGCCTGCCGCCCGGCGCCCACCGTCATGGTCCTCGGCCATGAACAGCACGGCATCCCACCCGAGGCGCTCGACCTGCTCGACGATTGCGTCGAGATCCCGATGCTCGGCACGGGAGCGAGCCTCAACGTGGCGGTTGCGGGCTCGCTGGGCCTCTACCGTCCGGCAGGCCTCCTGTGACCCTGCCGGGGGCGCCGAGGGGAGCCGGCCAGCCGTTATTGATGAGGCGTCAGAGGTCGAAGCCGCATTGTGGGTTGGATTGTATCTTATGTGGTGACCTGTCAGGGGTGCGCCCATGTAAGGAATTCGGATCGTGGGCACCGATGGGGGTAACGCGAGTTCACATGATCGAAAACGGGCTGACACCGGGGACTTCCAAGATCATTGAGAACCTCTGAGGTTCTCTTTACGGCGCGCCCGTCCTGGGGCGCGCCTGCTCGATGAGAGGGTCTTGATGCAGCACATATCTGCCCCGTTGAGACGGGCGGCCCGTCGTGCGGCGCTCGGACTGGTGCTCGCCCTGGGGGGCGCGCTCATTCCCGCCGTATCGGCCGACGCCAGTACCGCGCCCGTGGTGACCGACACCTCACCGGACGGTGACTGGTCGGTCGCCCCGGTCGCCGGCGGCTTCCGCGTCACCCTTCGTCTTCCGAAGCCCCTTCAGGTACGGGACGCCCTGCCGGAACTGGCCGTGGACGGCGCCCCGGTGGGTGTCGCGCGGCAGTCGCCCGACGGACGGACGCTCACCGTCGTCACCACCGACCCGGCGGCCGCCGACCCGTCCTCGGTCCGTCTCGCCTGGAACGGCCAGGTCCCGGGCGCGTCGGCGGCGAAGGTCCCCGGCGCGACCACCGACCCCGGCTCCGCCGGGAAGGCACTGAAGGCCGACCCGTCCGTCAAGGGCGCCTACTCGGTCTCCCGCGCCGACTACGACTTCGGCGACACCGCGGTCTCGCTGTCCGGCCTCGGCGGCCGGCAGGCGGAAATGCGCGCGGCCGTCTGGGTTCCCACTGACGCGCGGGGCGCCCGCCCTGTGGTGATCTTCCTGCACGGCCGGCACGCCGCCTGCTACAACCCGACCGCCGGCACCACCAACAACACCGTCTGGCCGTGTCCCGACGGCTTCAAGCCGATACCCAGCTACCAGGGGTACAACACGTCGGCGGAGGCACTCGCCAGCCGTGGCTATGTCGTCGTCTCGGTCAGCGCGGACGGCATCAACGCCCAGGACAACCCGTACAGCGACGACGCCGGCACGCTCGCCCGCGGCCAGCTGATCCTGGACCACCTCGACCTGCTGGCGAAGGCCGACACCGGCCACGCGGCCGGCATGAGCCCGCTGCTCAAGGGACGGCTCGACCTGCGCGACGTCGGTGTGATGGGCCACTCGCGCGGCGGCGAGGGAATGGTGAAGGCCGCGCTGCTCAACGCCGCGCTGCCGCACCCGTACGGCATCAAGGCGGTCCTGCCGCTCGCACCGATCGACTTCGGCCGCGAGACGCTGCCGGACGTGCCGATGGCGGTGATCCTGCCGTACTGCGACGGAGACGTGTCGAACCAGCAGGGACAGCACTTCTACGACGACACCCGGTACGCCACCGACGACAACGTGATGCGTTCCTCGGTGATGGTCATGGGGGCCGACCACAACTTCTTCAACACGGAGTGGACCCCGGGCGTCGCGGTGGCACCGTCCAACGACGACTGGCAGAACCAGGACGACCCGACCTGCGGGATGAACGCCCCGACCACCACCCGCCTCTCCGCCTCCAATCAGTACCAGGTGGGCGTCGACTACATCACCGGCTTCTTCCGGCTGGTGATGGGGCAGGAGAAGCAGTTCCTGCCGATGTTCGACGGCAGCGCGGGCCGCGCCACCCAGGTGGGCGCCGCCACCGTGCACGCCGAGTTCCAGGCGCCGTCGGACGGGCGGCTCGATGTCGCCACGCTTCAGGCGGCGGCATCGAACGTGTCCTTCACCGGCGCGGCGAGCGGACAGTACTGCGCGTCCATGGCCGGGCGTTCGCCGGTGAGCGGACTGCCGTCCTGCACCGACTCCACGCAGACGGCGCGCTTTCCCTCGTTCACCCCGGCCAACTACGGGCCGAACGTCACCGCCACCCCGCTGCTGCACCTGACTTGGGGCTCCTCGGGCACCGCGGCGGGAGACGGCTCCATGGTGGTGGACCTGCCCAAGGGCCGGTACAACGTGAGCCGGTACGGCGCCCTGACTCTGCGCGCCGCGCGGGACGACCTGAGCGCGGAAGCCGACCTCACGCTCACCGTCGTCGACGGGTCCGGCCGCAGCCGGTCGGTGAAGGTCTCAAGCCTCAGCGACGCGATGGCGGGCTTCCCGGGCACCGGGACGCTGCTGCCCAAGGTGTGGCTGCGCACCGTGCGGTGGCCGGTGTCCCAGATGACCGGTGTGAACGTCCACGACATCCGCCGGATCAAGGTGAGCACGGCCACCCCGGCCGGTGGCGCCTTCCTGTCCGACCTGGCGTTCCAGACCTCCGCGGTCGGCGCCGGCGGACCGAGCCGGCTGCCGCAGGTGTCCATCGCCGGCACGACCGTCGACGAGACGGCCGGGACGGCGACGGTCACGCTGAGCCTGTCGCACACCACTCGCCTGCCGGTGATCGCGTACGTGCAGTCGCTGGCCGGCACGGGAACGCAGATCGCCAACCTGGCGCAGCAGGTGGTGATCCCGGGCAGGAAGAGCACGGCGACCGTCCGGATCCCGGTGACCTCGGTCGACGGGGAGCAGGGTGACACCCCGTACAAGGTGTTCGTCCTCGACCCGACGAATGCCGTGGTCGGACAGGACTTCGCACGGGTCGTGGTGCACGACGACCCCGCCACGTCCTGAATCCGGGTAACGCCTGAGGGGGCGTCCAGCTCTGCTGGACGCCCCTTCGCCGTGCGTGTGGGCGTGGCACGACACGACCGCACACCGGACGCCCCCGTACACACTCACGGGACAAGTCTTAGGATCGGGGTCCTCATGACTGCAACCCTCGTCGCCAAAGACCTCGCCGCCGGACACGGCGACCGCTCGCTCTTCTCCGGGCTCGACCTCGTCGTCGCCCCCGGCGATGTGATCGGCCTCGTCGGTGTCAACGGCGCCGGCAAGTCGACCCTGCTGCGCCTCCTCGCCGGACTCGACCGGCCCGAGCAGGGCGAGCTCAAGCTCTCGCCGCCCGCCGCCACCGTCGGCCATCTCCCGCAGGAGCCCGAGCGCCGGGCGGGCGAGACCGTACGGGACTTCCTCGCCCGCCGGACCGGCGTCGCCGCCGCCCAGATCGCCATGGACGAGGCGACCCAGGCGCTCGTCGACGGCGCGCCCGGCGCCGACGACGCCTACGCCGACAGCCTGGAGCGCTGGCTCGCCCTGGGCGGCGCGGACCTCGACGAGCGCGCCGACGAGGTCGCCGACTCGCTCGGCCTGACCATCGGGCTCGACCTGCCGATGACCGCGCTCTCCGGCGGCCAGGCCGCCCGCGCCGGCCTCGCCTCCCTGCTCCTTTCGCGGTACGACGTCTTCCTGCTCGACGAGCCGACCAACGATCTCGACCTGGACGGCCTGGACCGGCTGGAGAGCTTCGTCCAGGGCCTGCGCGCCGGCACGGTCGTCGTCAGCCACGACCGCGAGTTTCTGACCCGCACGGTCACCAAGGTCCTCGAACTCGATCTCGCGCAGCAGCAGATCACCCTGTACGGCGGCGGATACACCGCGTATCTCGAGGAGCGGGACACCGCACGCCGGCACGCCCGCGAGGACTTCGAGGAGTACGCCGACAAGAAGACGGCGCTCGAAGGCCGCGCTCAGATGCAGCGCTCCTGGATGGACAAGGGCGTCAAGAACGCCCGCCGCAAGGCGACCGACAGCGACAAACTCGGCCGCAAGTTCCGCAGCGAGGCGAGTGAAAAGCAGGCCGCGAAGGCCCGCCAGACGCAACGCATGATCGAACGCCTCGACACCGTGGAGGAGCCCCGCAAGGAGTGGGAGCTCCGAATGGAGATCGCGTCCGCGCCGCGCTCCGGCTCGGTCGTCGCGACCCTCCGCGGCGCAGAGGTCCGCCGCGGCGACTTCACCTTCGGCCCGGCCTCGCTCCAGATCGACTGGGCCGACCGGGTCGCCATCACCGGCGCCAACGGTGCGGGCAAGTCCACACTGCTCGCCGCCCTCCTCGGCCGCCTCCCCCTCGACGCGGGCCACGCCACCCTCGGCTCCGGCGTGGTGGTCGGCGAGGTCGACCAGGCCCGCGGGCTCTTCTACGGCACCGAGAGACTGCTCGACGCCTTCTGCGCGGCCGTCCCCGACACCGAACCGGCCGAAGTGCGCACCCTGCTCGCCAAGTTCGGCCTCAAGGCGGACCATGTGCTGCGCCCGGCGACCACGCTCTCCCCGGGCGAACGGACCCGCGCCGCGCTGGCGCTGCTCCAGGGCCGCGGCGTCAATCTCCTCGTACTCGACGAACCGACGAACCACCTCGACCTGCCGGCGATCGAGCAGCTGGAGTCCGCGCTGGACTCGTACACCGGCACGCTGCTGCTGGTCACGCACGACCGCCGGATGCTCGACGCGGTCCACACCACGCGCCGTATCGAGGTGTCCGCGGGCAAGGTAACCGAGGCCTGAGGTCCGACGCCGGGCACCGCTGCATTCATACGCACCCGTGCGTGGGGCCCCGTCGCCGACCGGCAACGGGGCCCCACCTGTGTTCCTCAGCGGCGCCGCTCGGGGTCCGCGAGACCGGCCCGCCGCAGCGCGTCCGCCATCGCGCTGTTCGCCGGCGGCGCAGCCTGGCGGTCGCCGCCGCGGTTCCCACCGCGGTCCGCGCCGGGGTCGCTCCCGCGCCCGCCCTGCTGACGGCGCTGCTGCGGCGGACGGCCGCCGCGTTCACCCCGCTCCCGCTGCCTCGGGCCGCCGCCCTCCTGCTTGGGCGCGGCCTCGTCCTCCAGCCGCAGCGTCAGCGAGATCCGCTTGCGCGGAATGTCGACGTCGAGAACCTTCACCTTCACGACGTCGCCCGGCTTCACCACGTCCCGCGGGTCCTTGACGAAGGTCTTCGACATCGCCGACACATGGACCAGACCGTCCTGGTGGACGCCGACGTCCACGAAAGCCCCGAACGCCGCGACATTGGTCACCACGCCCTCCAGCACCATCCCCGGCGCCAGGTCGCCGATCTTCTCCACGCCCTCCTTGAAGGTGGCCGTCTTGAACGCCGGCCGCGGGTCGCGTCCCGGCTTCTCCAGCTCCCGCAGAATGTCCGTCACCGTCGGCAGACCGAACGTCTCGTCCACATAGTCCGCCGGCTTCAGCGACCGCAGCACCGGCGCGTTCCCGATCAGCGAAGCGACTGCCTCGCCTGCCGTCTTCACCATGCGCCGCACCACCGGATACGCCTCCGGGTGCACGCTGGATGCGTCCAGCGGGTCGTCCCCGCCCCGGATCCGCAGGAAGCCCGCGCACTGCTCGTACGCCTTCGGGCCGAGCCGCGCCACATCCTTGAGCGCCCTGCGGGAGCGGAACGGGCCGTTCGAGTCGCGGTGTGCGACGATGTTCTCGGCGAGCCCGGTGCCGATGCCCGACACCCGTGAAAGCAGCGGCGCGGATGCGGTGTTGACGTCGACGCCGACACCGTTCACACAGTCCTCGACGACCGCGTCCAGTGAGCGGGAGAGCTTCACCTCGGACAGGTCGTGCTGGTACTGGCCGACACCGATCGACTTCGGGTCGATCTTGACGAGCTCGGCCAGCGGGTCCTGGAGGCGGCGAGCGATGGAGACGGCGCCGCGCAGCGACACATCGAGGCCGGGCAGCTCCTGCGAGGCGAACGCGGATGCGGAGTACACCGACGCGCCCGCCTCCGAGACCATCACCTTGGTGAGGCCCAACTCCGGGTGCTTCGCGCACAGTTCACCGGCGAGCTTGTCGGTCTCCCGCGATGCCGTGCCGTTGCCGATCGCGATCAGATCGACGGATTGCTCCTTGGCGAGCCGCGCCAGTTTCGCCAGTGACTCGTCCCACTTGTTCGCCGGGACGTGCGGGTAGATGACGTCCGTGGCGACGACCTTGCCGGTCGAGTCGACGATGGCGACCTTCACGCCGGTACGGAAACCGGGGTCGAGCCCAAGCGTCGCCCGCGTGCCCGCCGGCGCGGCCAGCAGCAGATCCCGCAGGTTCGCCGCGAAGACCCGGACCGCCTCATCCTCCGCCGCCGTACGCAGCCGCAGCCGCAGGTCGATCCCCAGATGCACCAGGATCCGCGTCCGCCACGCCCAACGCACGGTGTCCGCGAGCCACTTGTCGCCAAGGCGCCCGCGGTCGGCGACGCCGAAGCGCCGGGCGATCATCCCCTCGTACGTCGAGGGGCCCGGCTGCTCGCCCGGCTCCTCCGGCTCGAGCACCAGGTCGAGGATGTCCTCCTTCTCGCCGCGGAACATGGCGAGCACCCGGTGCGAAGGCAGCTCCTTGAACGGCTGCGCGAAGTCGAAGTAGTCGGCGAACTTCGCGCCCGCCTCCTCCCTGCCGTCGCGCACCTTCGCCGCCAGCCGGCCGCGCGTCCACATCCGCTCGCGCAGCTCGCCGATCAGGTCGGCATCCTCGGAGAAACGCTCCGTCAGGATCGCCCGCGCGCCCTCCAGCGCCGCGGCGGCGTCCGCGACGCCCCTGTCTGCGTCCACGAAGGCCGCGGCGGCCGCGAGCGGCTCCGCCGACGGATCGCCGAGCAGCCCGTCGGCGAGCGGCTCAAGACCCGCCTCGCGTGCGATCTGCGCCTTGGTCCGCCGCTTCGGCTTGAACGGCAGGTAGATGTCCTCAAGGCGCGCCTTGGTGTCGGCGGCCCGGATCTGCGTCTCCAGCGCCTCGTCCAGCTTGCCCTGCTCGCGCACGGACTGAAGGATCGCGGTCCGCCGTTCCTCCAGCTCCCGCAGATACCGCAGCCGCTCCTCGAGCGTGCGCAGCTGCGCGTCGTCGAGCATCTCGGTCGCTTCCTTGCGGTAGCGCGCGATGAACGGCACGGTCGACCCGCCGTCGAGCAGCTCGACGGCCGCCCTCACCTGCCGCTCGTGTACGCCGAGCTCCTCGGCGATCCTGCCTTCGATGGACGTCGTCACGGTTCCCCGACTCGCCTTCTCATGCTGGCTGTGCTGGCTGTGCTTGAGAGTGCATTGTGCCGGGTGGCCGGGGGCCGTGTCGCCCGTCGCCTCAGCCGTGGCGCGTTCGGCGCCCGCCGCGGGAGGCTCCGCCGAAGAGCCGGGCCAGTGCGCGGAAGGGCAGAGTGACCACTGTGGCGATCGCGGAGCCGATCTGCCGGAGTACGTCTGCGATGGCGCTGAACAAGGGAACCTCCTTAGGAATGGTGACTGTCACCCTTCGGGTACCCCGCGGGACCTCGGTAAACGTCAGCCCTTGCCGCTGAGGTCCGCGGGGAAGGCGCCGGAGGCCACCGCGGTCGTCAGGAAGCCGCGCGCCAGCTCGGTCAGACGCTCGACATCCCCGGCCCCCAGGTACTCGTACGGGGCGAGGTCGATGCGGTCCGTGCGCTCCTCCAGCTCCGCCCGCAGCCGTACGCCCTCCTTGGTCAACTCGCTCTCGGCGTCCAGGACTCCACGCTCCCGCAGCCGCCCCTGGGCGGCCTCCCAGTCGGCGCGCCGCCAGCCGCGCGTGGCCAGAATCCAGCGCGGCGCCATGCCCTTGCCGGTGGCTGTGTGGCTCACCAGCGCCTCGACGGGGTCGAGCCCGGCGGAGAGCAGCGCCGTGAGGTGGCCGTCGCCGCGGTGCTCGCGCAGCAGGGTCGCGGCATGCCAGTAGGCGAGATGCGGCTCTTCGGGCACCGGCAGGTCGGCGTGCGCGGCGTACAGCGGCCGGGCCTGCCGCGTGCACGCCTCGGCGGCGCGCAGCGCGAGTCGAGCCGCTTCCGCCAGCTCCTTCGATGCGATGACCTCGTCGCCCAGCAGTCGCCGCAGCGTGCTGTCGACGGCGCGCAGCCGGGCGTCCAGGACGGCCTCGGGGGACGCGATGTCCCACACGGCGGGCAGATGCCGGGCGACCAGCTGGTGGTTGAAGTTGTAGAAGGCCGCGGTGACCGCACCCGGCCCAACGGCGCCCATCGCGGCGCCGCGACCGGCGAAGTAGGCGGCCCTCGCGTCCTCGATGCCGAGCTGCGCGAGCTCGTCGGTGAAGTCCGGCGAGAAGTAGACCGTCGAGTGCAGCGGGTTGAGGGCGTTGTGGCAGCGGCGTCCCGCGCGCGGAGGCAGAGAGGTCATATCCAGCACGTTACCGACTGGTCGGTACGCAGTGAAGGCCGGGGCACGGATGGGGAGACCGGTCCGGTCCGCGGCGACCAGGGCAGCCTCGCCCTGGTCGCCGACCGCACCCTGGCAGAGGTGCCGAGCCCGGGCATCGTCCTGGTGCCCGGCGGCCCCGGCGCCCGCGAGGCCATGCACGACGAGACGATCCTTGACTGGCTGCGTTCGGCGGATGCCACCAGCACCTGGACCACCTCGGTGTGCACCGGCTCGCTGGTGCTCGCCGGCGCCGGTCTGCTGAAGGGCAGCCGCGCCACCACGCACTGGCTGGCGCTCGACGATCTGGCGGGCCAGGCGGAGAAGGTCACACAGTCCAGGTGAAACGGGGCGCCCTGCGCTCCAGGAAGGCGGCGATCCCCTCCGCGGGGTCGCCGCTCGCGCGTGCCTGCTCCGCCCAGTGTGCGTCCCGGTCGGTGCGGCTCGTCGTGAACTCCTTCGCCGCGGCCTGGGTGAGCTGCGAGCGCGAGGTGATGACCCTGGTGAACTCCGCGGTGCGCTTGCCCAGTTCGCCCCTCGGCAGCACCTCGTCCACCAGACCGGTGCGCAGCGCCCGTTCCGTGTCGATCAACTCGCCCGAGAAGAGCAGATACTTCGCGGCGGCGGGGCCCACCAGCGAGACCAGCCGCCGGGTCGTCGAGGCCGGATAGACGATGCCGAGCTTCGCCGGAGTCACTCCGAACAGCGCGTCCTGTTCCGCGAACCGCAGATCGCAGGCCGCGGCGAGCTGGCAGCCGCCGCCCACGCAGTAGCCGCGGACGGCCGCGAGCGTCGGCTTCGGGAATGCGGCGAGCGCCTCCTCGGCGCGTACGGCAAGGGTCTGCGGGGTCTCGCCGGGCTCCCGCAGCGAGGAGATGTCGGCGCCGGCGCAGAAGGTCGTGCCCTCGCCGGTCAGCACC
Source organism: Streptomyces sp. NPDC000880 (assembly GCF_053599675.1). Lineage (NCBI taxonomy): Bacteria > Bacillati > Actinomycetota > Actinomycetes > Kitasatosporales > Streptomycetaceae > Streptomyces > Streptomyces sp. NPDC000880. The sequence goes on from NZ_JBSFMS010000015.1 coordinate 65,657, forward strand.
AGCGCGCGTACCGCAGTGTCCGCCGCCAGCCGCGCGAGCAGGTCGGGCAGCGCCCGCCACATCCCCGCGGTCATGGCATTGCGCTTGGCGGGATTGCTGATGACGACGGTGGCGACCCCGTCCACGACGGTGTGGGTCAACTGCGGTTGCGACCGCTCCCTCGGCTCCATTCGCCGGATGCTATCCGCCGGACCGGAACCTACGATCAAGAAGGGGGTCTCGGCGAGGAGGCAGCGATGGCCGGCACCACCCACGAGGTCAAGAAGCTGAGCCGCAGTTTCGGCCGACTGGCGCTGCTCGGCACGATCCTGGTCATCGGCGGTCTCGTCGGCCTCATCTACACCGGCGTCGCGACCCTCACCTCGATGCTGCTCTTCGGCTGGCTGCTGCTGATCGGCGGCGTGGTCGGCCTGCTGCACGCGGTCCAGTCACGCGGCAGCAGTTTCTTCTGGCTGGGTGTGGTGGTCGCCGCGCTGAACATCGCGGCCGGAGTGGTCGTCATTCGCCACCCGGAGGGTGCGGCGGAGGCGCTGACCATGTTCGCCGCGCTGCTGTTCCTGACCGGTGGTGTCTTCCGGCTGGTGGGCAGCGTGGTGGTGCGTGGCCCGCAGTTCGGCTGGACGCTGGTGCAGGGCGCCTTCGGTCTGCTGCTGGGCATCTTGGTGCTGGCCGACTGGCCGGACAGCAGCCGGTACGTCCTGGGCTGCTTCTTCTCCCTGGCCCTGCTCTTCGACGGCCTCGGTCTGATCGCCATCGGGATCGGCGGCCGACGGATCGTCAGTATGGTCACAGAGCCGGAGAACCGGCCAGAAGGAGATCAGGAGCAGTCGAACAACTGACGCTGTCATACGCACACGGTCAGAAGGCGTCGATAGGTGCTGACTTCTGTTCAGCGGCCCGGTCCGGACCAACCGACTCCCAACACTTACTACTCGATGGTCAGTGGCAGTCGAGCCGAGGGGGGTGCCGGACTATGGACAGTCGCGGGAGCGTCCCGGCCCGGCCGCTGTCCTACGAGGGCGTCTGGCGTTTCACCGCTCCTGCCCTCGACGTGTCCGTCCCGCAGGCCCGGCACGCCGTACGGGATCTGCTGAACCGCCAGGGCGTGCCCGCCGACGACGATCTCGTCCAGGGGTTGCTGCTGATCGTCTCCGAGCTGGTCACCAACGCCGTACGGCACGCGGCCCTGCTCTCGCCCGAGATCGCCGTCGAGGTCGCCATCGGCGCGGAGTGGATCCGGGTGTCCGTGGAGGACAACCACCCCTACCGGCCCAAGGCGCTGGAGAGAGACTACGGGCAGACCGGCGGCCGTGGTCTGCTGCTCGTGCGCGAGATCACCCTGGAAGCCGGCGGATCCTGCGACGTCGAGCACACCGCGAGCGGCGGCAAGATCATCTGGGCCGCGCTGCCGCTGAAGCCGACCGGCGGCACCACGCCGCTCTAGCCACTGCCGCGCGCTGTGCCGGTCCGTCTCACCAGCCGCCGGAGGGACCCGTGAGCTCCTTGATCGCCGGGCGGGCCGCGTCCAGCACTGTCATGAACCACGCCGAGAACGGCGCCTCGGCATGCCGGTCGTGAAGTTCCTTCGGCGTCACGAAGGCCGTCTCACCGACCTCCTCCGGGTCCGGCCGCAGCGGAGCCTGCACCAGACCCACGAAGAGGTGGTTGTACTCCTGCTCCACCAGCCCCGAGTCCGGGTCCGGGTGGTTGTAGCGAACCGTGCCCGCCTCGGCGAGCAGCGAGGGTGAGACCCCGAGCTCCTCGTGCGTACGCCGGGCGGCCGCCGCGAAGGGGGCCTCACCCGGGAACGGATGCCCGCAGCAGGTGTTCGACCAGACGCCGGGGGAGTGGTACTTGCCCAACGCGCGGCGCTGCAGCAGCAGCCGCCCGTGCTCGTCGAAGAGGAAGACGGAGAACGCCCGGTGCAGCTGCCCGGGCGCCTGGTGGGCGGAGAGCTTCTCCGCGGTGCCGATGGTATTGCCGTGCTCGTCGACCAGCTCGAGCAGGATCGCTTGGGGGGCGCCGTTCGACGAGCTGTTCGCCGCGGTGGCTGGTGAGATCGGCATAACCATCCTTCGCATCGGTCCTCGGCCCTCGGGGGCCTGCCCAGTCTGCCGTACAAAAGCGGCTTGTCCGCACTTCGGCAGCCTGGGCATGTCCCCCCGCCGCGTCGGCGCGGCGGGTGCGACATTACTCACCAGAATTCATCAGACACCGACGGCCGCCGGGTAGCGGACCGTGCCCTGCGGAACGCCCCGGGAACCGTCCAGCACAAGGGTCGGCATGGCCTCGTCGGGCACCTGGAAGGTTGGCCTGATTCCGTACTGTGAAGCCGGCTCGAAGCCGAACCGCGGGTAGTACCCGGGATGCCCGAGGACCAGGACGAGCCGCTCCTGGCGGATCCTCGCCACATCGAGCACGGCCCGGACGACGGCCTGCCCCGCGCCGCCCCGCTGGTGCCCGGGAGCCACCGCGACGGGAGCCGGCGCAACCGCGGGGACGTCCCCGACATGGCAGCGGGTCAGCAGTGCGTACGCCGCCACCGAGCCGTCCGCCGCCTCGGAGGCGTACGACATCCCCGGCAGCCACGCACCGGCGTCCCGGCGCTGGGGACCCCAGGGCGTTCAGCTCTGGGGGAGCGTCCACCGGGCCCGCCTCCTCGGCGGTCGGGAAGGCCGCGGCATTGACGGCGCGGCCGGCCGGGACGTCGACCGCCGTCTCCGGCCCGGTACGCCGGCGCGGGTCGGCGGGCCGCAGGACATAGCCCGTGTAGCCGTACTCCGTGCCGTGGTCATGGCGCATCGCGATCTCCGCCCGGGTGGCGGCGAGTGCCTGCGCCATGCCCGGAGCCGAGGCGTCCGCGGCGTCGGCCCGCTCGCCGAGCGGGCCGTAGTACTCCTCCCAGTCGCTCTCGGGCTGCCGGTGCACCCCGAGGACGGTGTAGCCCGCCGCGACGGCCGCCGAGATGTTCTCGGCGCTGGTACGCAGCGCGTAGTGCTGGTCCCAGAAGGCGCGGGCTTCGGCCGAGGGATCCCCGGCCGTCCACTCGCATTCGGTGAGGACGAGCGAGCCGCCCGGGGCGAGCAGCCGCCGCCACTGCCGCAGAGCGGTGTCGAAGCCGATGCTGTACGCGGAGCTCTCCGCCCACACGAGGTCGAACGAGCCGTCGGGGCAGGGGGGTTCGGCCATATCGGCCTTGACGGTGCGGATCGCGTCGCCGAGCCCGCGGGCCTCGGCGGTCTGGCGCAGTTCGTCGAGGAACGGCTCGTGCAGATCGACGGCCGTCACCTGTGCGCCGGCCTCGTCGGCCAGCAGCAGCGCGCTGCGGCCGGGGCCGCAGCCCAGATCGAGCACGCGGGGACGCGCCGGCAGCGGCCCGGCGAGGGCGAGCAGCCGGCGGGAGGTGGAGTCGGAGCCGGGACCCTGCCGCGGAAGGCCGTGGTGCAGGGCGAAGAAGGCGTCATGAAGAGCGTTGTCGGACAACGTGGGAACCCTTGAGTGTGTGCGGGCTCCGGCCGGCGTACGAGAAGACGTACGGGAGAGGGTCAGCCGGCAGCCCGGAAGCGGGGGATGGACCGGGCACTGCGCAGGGCAGCGTTCGCCGCGACGGTCATCAACCTCAGCTCCTCTCAAGCGTGCCGGCAAGACTAACAGCAGCGCTCAGTGACAGAGCCTGGCCTCGTGCTCCGCATGGCCGACCGGCTCCAGTTGGAAGGTGCAGTGCTCGACGTCGAAGTGGCCCCCGATGCACCCCTGCAGAGCGTGCAGCATCTTCTCGTGTCCGACCGCGTTCAGGGTGTCCTGGCTCACCACCACGTGGGCGGAGAGCACCGGCATCCCGGAAGTGATCGTCCAGGCGTGCAGATCGTGGACGTCCTCCACACCGGGCAGCGCCACCATGTGCGCCCGCACCTCCCCCATGTCGACGCCCTTGGGGGCCGCCTCCAGCAGGACGTTGAGGGTCTCCCGCAGCAGCTTCCAGGTGCGCGGCACGATCATCAGGCCGATGACCAGTGATGCGATGGGGTCGGCGGGCAGCCAGCCGGTCGTGAGGATGACGGCGGCCGAGACCAGCACCGTCAGCGAGCCGAGCGTGTCCGCGAGCACCTCCAGATAGGCCCCGCGCACATTGAGGCTCTCCTTCTGACCGCGCACCAGGATCGAGAGCGAGACCATGTTGGCCAGCAGACCGACCACGGCGAACGCGATCGTCAGCCCGCCCTTGGTCTCGGCCGGGGTGATGAAGCGCTCCACCGCCTCGAAGAGCAGATAGCCGCCGACGCCGAGCAGCAGCAGGCAGTTGGCGAGCGCGGCCAGGATCTCGGCCCGGGCGAAGCCGAAGGTGCGGTTCAGTCCGGCGGGCCGGTTGGCGAAGTGGATCGCCAGCAGCGCCATCGCGAGACCGACTGCGTCCGTCGCCATGTGGGCGGCGTCGGCGATGAGGGCGAGGGAGTCGGAGAGGATGCCGCCGACGATCTCCAGGACCATCACGCTCAGCGTGATGGCGAGCGCAATGCGCAGCCGTCCCTTGTAGGCCGAGGCCGCGGTGCCGGTCGGCGGCGGCCCGCCGTGGGAATGCCCGTGGTCGTGCCCAGCCCCCATGCGGGACGCCTCCAGGTCGTCGGAATGATCTGCCGAGACCTCAGTCAACTACGGGTGGGGGGTATCAAGCAACACGGTACTGAACACCGTTGTCGTAACGCCTGACCTGCGGAAACGACCTGCAGGTCAGGGCGCTGACATCATCATTTGATGCGGGCTTCGGGGTGCCGCAGGCACCAGCCCTCCCAGGCTGACTCGACCATCTCGCGCACCCCGCGCGACGCCGTCCAGCCCAGCTCCTTGGCGATCAGATCTACCGAGGCTACGGCCTTGGCGGCATCGCCCGGACGGCGCGGCTCGATCACCGGCGCCTCGCCGTACCCCGTGGTCTCGCCCACCAGATCGGCGAGTTCGCGTACCGAGACGCCGACGCCCCTGCCGATGTTGACCGTCAGATCCCCGGCCTCGTCCTGCTCGGCCAGCCGGCGGGCCACGGCGAGATGGGCGTCGGCCAGGTCCGCCACATGGATGTAGTCACGGATGCAGGTGCCGTCCGGCGTCGGGTAGTTGGCGCCGAAGATCCGCGGGGCCTCACCGCGGGTGATCCGGTCGAAGAACATCGGGATGATGTTGAACACTCCGGTATCGGCCAGCTCCGGCCGGGCCGAGCCCGCCACGTTGAAGTAGCGCAGACAGGCCGTGGACATGGAGTGCGCGTGGCCTGTCGCCCGTACCAGCCACTCGCCCGCCAGCTTGGTCTCGCCATACGGATTGATCGGCACACAGGGGGCGGACTCGGGGATCAGGTCCATCTCGGGCACGCCGTATACGGCGGCCGAAGAGGAGAACAGGAAGCGCCGCACACCTGCCGCGACGACCGCATCGAGGAGCACCGTCAGACCGTGCACATTCGTCCGGTAGTAGCGCAGCGGCTGCTCGACGGACTCCCCGACCTGCTTCTTCGCCGCGAGATGTACGACACCGGTCACGGCGTGCTCGGCGAGGGTGCGGTCGAGCAGCTCCCGGTCCAGGACCGCGCCGCGGACCAGCGGAATCTCCTCGGGCAGCCGCTCGCCTATGCCCGACGAGAGATCGTCGAGGACGACGACCCGCTCACCCGACGCTGTCATGGCCCGCGCCACATGCGCGCCGATGTACCCCGCTCCACCTGTGATCAGCCAAGTCATGCCGGCCAGCCTAGGCCCTGCGGACCCGCGGTTTGTGGGCCGAGGCGTTGATCGACGATGATGATCTCGGCGGGCCTGCCTTCTTTGCTCCGGTCATGTCAAGCGGGACGTAAACGGCCAGTGAACTCCCGCCTTCGTACATCCGATAGCCTCTGCCGACGTGCCGCCGCCCGTATACGGGCCGGGCCGCCGCGCACCCGCACCGTCAGCTCCAAGGAGTGAGTTCGTCTGTCGACTGCCATCCTCACCGGTCCGCCGGTACCCGGATCGTCGCTCGAGGGCGATCTGCGGTCGCTGGGCTTCGACGTCCGGGTCGCCTCGGGCGCCCAGGACACCGCAGCGCTGGTCGCAGCGGTACCGGGCACCGATCGCGTCGCCGTCGTCGACCCGCGATTCGTCGGGCACGTTCACGCCCTGCGGCTGGCGTTGACGGACCCCCGCTTCCCGGCGGCCGCGGCCCCGGGTGCCCTGACGGTGCAACATCAGGCACGTACCGCCCTGACCCGGGCTCTGTCGGTCGCGGCGGGCACAGGGACGCCATCCCGCGTGGCCGGGCCTGCACCGTCCGGTGCCGCCGAGGCGGCGGGCGGCGCGGCCGACGACAGCGACTCCCTGGCGGCTGTCCGGGCCGCGGTGCGGCCCGCCGGCGGCGCGGGCGCGGGGATGCCCGTTGTGCCCGACGCGCTCGCCGAGGCGCTCGACGCCGACGGCACCGCCGTGCACCGGCCCGAGCTGGGGTCGCTCGTCGCGACCGTGCCCGGTGACCCCCAGGCCCGTAACGAGGCCCGGCAGGCCGTCACCGCGGTCGACGACGAGGCCGTACGGCTGCGCTCCGCCGTCAAGGCCCGCGACGGCTTCTTCACCACCTTCTGCATCAGCCCGTACTCCCGCTATCTCGCCCGCTGGTGCGCGCGGCGCGGACTGACCCCCAACCAGGTCACCACCGCCTCGCTGCTCACCGCGCTGATCGCGGCCGGCGCGGCGGCCACCGGCACCCGCGGCGGCTACATCGCGGCGGGTGCGCTGCTGCTCTTCTCCTTCGTCCTGGACTGCACCGACGGGCAGCTGGCCCGTTACTCGCTGCAGTACTCGACGATGGGTGCCTGGCTGGACGCGACGTTCGACCGGGCCAAGGAGTACGCCTACTACGCAGGTCTCGCCCTCGGCGCCGCCCGCGGCGGCGACGACGTATGGGCGCTGGCACTCGGCGCGATGGTGCTGCAGACCTGCCGCCATGTTGTGGACTTCTCCTTCAACGAGGCGAACCACGACGCGACGGCCGCTGGTAAATCTGTGACCGGCAGCCCCACCGCCGCGCTCTCCGAGAAGCTCGACAGCGTCGGCTGGACGGTCTGGCTGCGCCGCATGATCGTGCTGCCGATCGGTGAGCGCTGGGCCATGATCGCCGTGCTGACGGCCGTGGCCACGCCCCGGATCGTCTTCTACGCCCTGCTCATCGGCTGCGCTTTCGCCGCCTGCTACACCACGGCGGGCCGCGTCCTGCGCTCGGTGACCCGCAAGGCACGCAGGACCGACCGCGCGGCCCGGGCGCTCGCCGACCTGGCCGACTCGGGCCCGCTCGCCGAGAGCGCCGCGCGCGCTTTTGCGACGGCCGCCCGGAAGCTTCCCGCGTTCGGGCCGCTCGCGATCGCCTTGGCCGGCGGCGCCGCTCTTGTGGCGAGTGCCACGTTCACCGACTACGGCTCGCTCTGGCCGGTCGTCGCGGCTGTGGCGTATGTCATCACCTCGGGCGCAGCCGTCGCCCGCCCTCTCAAGGGCACCCTCGACTGGCTCGTCCCGCCGGTGTTCCGGGCCGCCGAGTACTGCACCGTCCTGGCGCTCGCCGCCCGGGCCGAGGTGAACGGAGCGTTGCCCGCGGCCTTCGGACTGGTGGCGGCGGTCGCCTACCATCACTACGACACGGTGTACCGCATCCGCGGCGGTACGGGCGCGCCCCCGCACTGGCTGGTTCGGGCGATCGGCGGGCACGAAGGGCGGGTCCTGGCAGTCGCGCTGCTGGCCGCGGTGGTCGCCGACGCAGACTTCACCATCGCGCTGACGGCCCTCGCTGTGGCCGTGGCACTCGTGGTGCTTGTGGAGAGCATCCGCTTCTGGGTGTCCTCCGGAGCACCCGCCGTACATGACGAAGGAGAACCCGCATGATCGGCCTCGTACTGGCAGCCGGTGCCGGACGGCGTCTTCGCCCCTACACCGACACGCTCCCGAAGGCCCTCGTGCCCGTCGACGGCGACACCACTGTTCTCGACCTCACCCTGGGGAACTTCGCTGAGATCGGTCTCACCGAGGCCGCCATCGTCGTCGGCTACCGCAAGGAGGCCGTCTACGAGCGCAAGGCCGCTCTGGAGGCGAAGTACGGCCTGAAGCTCACCCTCGTCGACAACGACAAGGCCGAGGAGTGGAACAACGCCTACTCCCTGTGGTGTGCCCGTGACGTCATAAAGCAGGGCGTCATCCTCGCCAACGGCGACACCGTGCACCCGGTCTCCGTCGAGCGGACCCTGCTCGCCGCCCGGGGCAACGGCCAGAAGATCATCCTCGCCCTCGACGCGGTGAAGCACCTCGCCGACGAGGAGATGAAGGTCATCACCGCCGCGGGCAAGGGCGTGCAGCGGATCACCAAGCTGATGGACCCGGCCACCGCCACCGGCGAGTACATCGGCGTCACCCTCATCGAGCCCGAGGCCGCCGACGAACTCGCCGACGCGCTGAAGACCACCTTCGAGCGCGACCCCGACCTCTACTACGAGGACGGCTACCAGGAGCTCGTGAACCGCGGCTTCACCGTGGACGTGGCCCCCATCGGCGACGTCAAGTGGGTCGAGATCGACAACCACGACGACCTCGCGAAGGGCCGTGAGATCGCGTGCCTGTACTGACCCGACTGATCCCGTCCCCGGTCGTCGTCGACATCAATGCCGGTGCGCTGGACGACTTGGCCGGCCTGCTCGCCGACCAGCGGATCTCCGGTTCCGGCAAGCTGGCGATTGCGATCAGCGGCGGCTCCGGCCAGGCGTTGCGCGAGAGGCTTTCGCCGGTGCTCCCGGGTGCCACGTGGTTCGAGATCGCCGACGGCAACATCGACTCCGCGGTCAAGCTCGCCGACGACATCAAGGGCAAGCGCTACGACGCCGTGGTCGGCCTCGGCGGCGGCAAGATCATCGATGTGGCGAAGTACGCCGCGGCGCGGGTGGGTCTGCCGATGGTGGCCGTCGCCACGAACCTCTCGCACGACGGTCTCTGCTCGCCGGTCGCAACGCTGGACAACGACAACGGCCGTGGCTCCTACGGTGTCCCGAACCCGATCGCGATCGTCATCGACCTCGATGTGATCCGTGAGGCTCCGGTCCGTTTCGTACGTTCCGGCATCGGCGAGGCGATCTCCAACCTCTCGTCGATCGCGGACTGGGAGCTGTCCCACCAGGTCAACGCGGAGCCGGTGGACGGCCTCGCCGCCGCGATGGCCCGCACCGCCGGTGAAGCCGTACTCCGCCACCCCGGAGGTGTCGGCGACGACGATTTCCTCACCGTCCTCGCCGAGTCTCTCGTGCTGACCGGCATCGCGATCTCGATCAGCGGGGACACCCGGCCCGCGTCCGGCGCCTGCCACGAGATCAGCCACGCCTTCGACCTGCTCTACCCCAAGCGGGCCGCCAGCCATGGCGAGCAGGTCGGACTGGGCGCCGCCTTCGCGATGCATCTGCGCGGTGCACACGAGCAGTCCGGACTCTTCGCCGAAGTGCTGCGCAGGCACGGCCTGCCGGTGCTGCCCGAGGAGATCGGCTTCAGCGTGGGCGAATTCGTCAGAGCCGCCGAATACGCACCGCAGACCAGACCGGGCCGCTTCACCATCCTTGAGCACCTCGACCTCTCCACCGACCAGATCAGGGACGCGTACGCCGACTATGCCAAGACCATCAGTAGCTGAACTCCGTCCGGTCGTTCACCCGGAGGGAGTGAAGGACCGGCGAAGCGGCGAGCACTGGGCCGGGCGCATGTACATGCGAGAGATCTCGCTGCACATCGACCCGTACCTGGTGAACACCAAGATCACACCGAACCAGCTCACCTACCTCATGGTCGTGGTGGGTGTGCTCGGTGGCGCTGCCCTGCTGATCCCGGGACTGACCGGCGCGATACTCGCCGTGGTGCTCTTCCAGATCTATCTGCTGCTCGACTGCGTGGACGGCGAGGTCGCCCGCTGGCGCAAGCAGACCTCGATCACCGGCGTCTACCTCGACCGGATCGGCCACTACCTCTGTGAGGCGGCCCTGCTGGTCGGCTTCGGCGTGCGCGGCGCGGACGTCTTCCAGCAGGAGGGCTCCACCAACTGGCTGTGGGCATTCCTCGGCACGGTCGCCGCCCTCGGCGCGATCCTGATCAAGGCCGAGACCGACCTGGTCGACGTGGCCCGCCAGCGCAGCGGTCTGCCCGCCGTCAAGGACGAGGCGTCCGTGCCCCGTTCCTCCGGTCTGGCGCTGGCCCGGCGTGCCGCGGCCGCGCTGAAGTTCCACCGGCTCGTCGGCGGCATCGAGGCCAGCCTCTTCATCCTGGTCGTGGCCATCCTCGATATGATCCAGGGCGATCTGTTCTTCACCCGTCTCGGCATCGCGGTGCTGGCCGGCATCGCCGTCGTGCAGACGTTGCTGCACCTGGTGTCCATCCTGGCTTCCAGCAGGCTCAAGTGACTGTGTTCTCCCGGGGGACGCCCCCCGAACCCCCGATGCCGCTGAAGCTCGGCGCGATCATCATCACGATGGGCAACCGGCCGGACGAACTGCGCGCCCTCCTCGACTCGGTCGCCAAGCAGGACGGTGACCCGATCGAGGTGGTCGTGGTCGGCAACGGCGCCCCGGTGACGGACGTCGCGGATTTCCCATCGGTTGTACGCACCGTGAGCCTGCCCGACAACCTGGGCATCCCCGGCGGCCGCAACGTCGGCATCGAGGCCTTCGGCCCGTCCGGCTCCGGCGTCGACGCGCTGCTCTTCCTCGACGACGACGGTCTGCTGCCGTGCGCCGACACCGGCGAACTGGTACGCCAGGCCTTCGCGGCCGATCCCAGGCTGGGCATCATCAGCTTTCGGATCGCCGATCCGAAGACCGGGCTCACCCAGCGCCGCCACGTCCCGCGGCTGCGCGCCTCCGACCCGCTGCGCTCCTCGCGGGTGACGACTTTCCTCGGCGGCGCCAACGCCGTGCGTACAAAGGTGCTCGCCGAGGTCGGCACACTGCCTGATGAATTTTTCTACGCCCATGAGGAGACGGACCTCGCCTGGCGGGCGCTGGACGCCGGCTGGGCGATCGACTACCGCGCGGACATGGTGCTGTTCCACCCGACGATGCCGCCGTCCCGGCACGCGGTCTACCACCGGATGGTGGCCCGCAACCGGGTCTGGCTCGCCCGCCGCAATCTGCCCGCGCCCCTGGTACCCGTCTACATCGGTGTCTGGGTGCTGCTCACACTGGTCCGGCGCCCCTCGGTGCCCGCCCTGAAGGCATGGTTCGGCGGCTTCAAGGAGGGCTGGCGGACGCCCTGCGGTCCGCGCCGTCCCATGAAATGGCGTACGGTATGGCGGCTCACCCGACTGGGCCGACCTCCTGTCATCTGACAGGCTTGGTTCTGAGAAAATCGGGCGTACCTCCGGGACCTGGCCGCCACCTGAGAGCCCTACTGCCGCGCATCTTGAACACGAAAGTTTCAACTTGTGAGTGACACGACCCAAGACGGGGCGATCGCGACCAGCGTTCGCCCGTCGCCCGACGACGGTCTGACCTCGGCGGAGTTGGCCGCCAAGTACGGCCTGTCGGTGAGCGGTGCCCGACCGGGGCTCGCTGACTACATCCGGCAGCTGTGGGGCCGACGCCACTTCATCCTGGCCTTCTCGCAGGCCAAGCTGACGGCCCAGTACAGCCAGGCGAAACTGGGCCAGCTGTGGCAGGTGGCGACGCCGCTGCTCAACGCGCTGGTCTACTTCCTGATCTTCGGGCTGATCCTGAAGGCCAGCAAGGGCATGCCCGTCGAGGTCTACATCCCGTTCCTGGTGACGGGCGTCTTCGTCTTCACCTTCACGCAGAGCTCGGTGATGGCGGGGGTCCGGGCGATCTCCAACAACCTCGGGCTGGTGCGCGCCCTGCACTTCCCGCGCGCCGCCCTGCCCATCTCCTTCGCGCTGCAGCAGCTCCAGCAGCTGCTGTTCTCCATGATCGTGCTGGTCCTGATCGTGGTCTTCTTCGGCAGCTATCCCAGCGGGGCCTGGCTGCTGGTGATCCCCGCACTGGCGCTGCAGTTCGTCTTCAACACCGGACTGGCCCTGATCATGGCCAGGCTGGGCGCGAAGACCCCGGACCTGGCGCAGCTGATGCCCTTCATCATGCGTACCTGGCTGTATGCGTCGGGCGTCATGTTCTCGATCAGGGTGATGCTCGAGGACAAGCCGGCGTGGATCGCCGATGTGCTGATGTACAACCCGGCAGCCATCTACATGGACCTCATCCGTTTCGCGCTGATCGACGGCTACGGCTCTGAGAACCTGCCCTCCCACGTCTGGATCGCCGCCCTGGCCTGGGCGATCCTGATCGGCTGCGGGGGCTTTGTGTACTTCTGGAAGGCTGAGGAACGGTACGGCCGTGGCTGATCTCGAAAAGAACGACAAGAGAGCCGGTGACGACATCCGCGTTCCGACCGTTATCGCCGACAATGTGCACATCGTGTACCGCGTCAGCGGCGGCAGTGGCGGAAAGGGCAGCGCCACCGCGGCGCTCAGCCGCATCCTGCGCCGCGGCAAGGGCGAGTCCCGGGGCGTCCGCAAGGTGCACGCCGTACGCGGCGTCTCCTTCACCGCATACCGCGGCGAGGCGATCGGCCTGATCGGCACCAACGGTTCCGGCAAGTCAACCTTGCTGCGCGCCATAGCGGGTCTGCTGCCCACGGAGAGCGGCAAGGTCTACACCGACGGCCAGCCCTCCCTGCTCGGCGTGAACGCGGCGCTGATGGGCGATCTGACCGGTGAGCGCAATGTCATCCTGGGCGGTCTGGCCATGGGCATGACGCGCGAGCAGATCCGTGACCGCTACCAGGAGATCGTCGACTTCTCCGGGATCAACGAGAAGGGCGACTTCATCACCCTTCCCATGCGTACGTACTCCTCGGGCATGGGGGCCAGGCTCCGCTTCTCCATCGCGGCGGCCAAGGATCACGACGTCCTGATGATCGACGAGGCGCTGGCGACGGGTGACCGCAAGTTCCAGATCCGCTCCGAGCAGCGCATCCGTGAGCTGCGCAAGGAGGCCGGCACGGTCTTCCTGGTCAGCCACAGCAACAGCTCGATCAGGGACACCTGCGACCGCGTCCTTTGGCTGGAGAAGGGCGAACTGCTGATGGACGGCCCGACCGACGAGGTCATCAAGGCGTACGAGAAGGAGAGCGGCAGGTAGTCCGCCGCCGGTCACAAAGGCCCCCGCCGTGGCATCCGGGCGGGGGCCTGTTGCGTCTCTGGTGAGATCGGCGCCGTCGCCGGGGCCGGCGCTCGGGCCCGAATCGTCAAGTGAAGGTCAATTCCCGGGCCCCCGGGGATGGTTGGCGAGGATTGGAGTGTTCTTGTGATGCGCGGAACACCCCGGCGTATCACTGGGCGTTGTACAACGTAAGCTGTACCGGTGCTGAATAGCGGCAAGTGGGGCGATACGCCCTGGGCATCTGTCCGCCAGTCGGCGCCCTTTCGGTCGAGAGGACCGGCGGCGTGTCCGAAATAGGATGTATTGGGTCGGCAGTGTAGAACGGGAGATGTGACGGCAATGACGGAGAATCTCCAGGTCCGCGAGGCTTTCGCCGTCCCCGCACCGGGCAGTCCCGTATGACGGGCACTCGGCAGGCGCACCGCGAGGCCTCCGCGCGCGCCACCCTCGACAAGGCATCCGACGAGAACTTCCCGGTGGCCCCCTTCTTCCTGCCGCGTGCCTGGCGCGACGACCTGATGGCGGTGTACGGCTACGCCCGCCTCGTCGACGACATCGGCGACGGTGACCTCGCGCCCGGCGGCGCCGACGCCCGCCACCTCGGCGTCGACCCCGCGCAGGCCGACGACCGGCTCGCGATGCTCGACGCCTTCGAGGCCGATCTGCGCCGCGTCTTCGCCACCGACGCCGCACCGCGCCACCCCCTGCTGCATGCCCTCCAGCCGACCGTGCGCCGCCGCTCGCTCACAGCCGAGCCCTTCCTCGGCCTGATCGAGGCCAACCGCCAGGACCAGTTGGTGCGGCGCTACAAGACGTACGACGAACTCCTCGCGTACTGCGAGCTGTCCGCCAACCCCGTCGGCCGACTGGTGCTGCAGATCACCGGGACCGCCAGCCCCGAGCGCGTCCGCCGCTCCGATGCCGTCTGCACCGCTCTCCAGATCGTCGAGCACCTCCAGGACGTGGCCGAGGACCTGGGGCGCGACCGGATCTATCTGCCGCTGGAGGACATGCACCGCTTCCATGTCACCGAGGCCGACTTTGCCGCGAGGACCGGGAGCGCCTCGGTGCGCTCACTCGTCGCGTACGAAGCCGAACGCGCCCTGCAACTGCTGAATGAAGGCGCACCGCTGGTGGGTAGCGTCCACGGCAGACTGCGGCTGCTGCTCGCCGGGTTCGTCGCCGGGGGGCGCGCGGCCCTCACCGCGATCGCGGCCGCCGGACACGACGTCCTGCCCGGACCGCCCAAGCCCACCAAGACGCATCTGCTGCGTGAAGTGGGAGCTGTCTTGCGAAGAGCGCGTAGAGAGAGGTGAGCCGGACGATGGAGGGACCGACGGAGGTGCCCGCGCCGGTGCAGGCCGCGTACAGCTACTGCGAGGCCGTCACCGGGCAGCAGGCGCGCAATTTCGCCTACGGGATCAGGCTGCTGCCGACCGACAAGCGGCAGGCCATGTCGGCGCTGTACTCGTTCTCGCGGCGGGTCGACGACATCGGCGACGGCACGCTCGCCCCGGAGGCCAAGCGGGACCGGCTCGAAGGGACGCGGGAACTGCTCGAGCGGATCCGCCAGGGTGCGGTCGACGAGGACGACATCGACCCGGTCGCGGTCGCGCTCGCGGACGCGGCGCGCCGGTTCCCGCTTCCGCTGGACGCGCTCGACGAACTCATCGACGGCGTGCTGATGGACGTACGCGGCGAGACCTACGAGACCTGGGACGACCTCAAGACGTACTGCCGGTGTGTCGCGGGCGCGATCGGGCGGCTCTCGCTCGGCGTGTTCGGCACCCAGCCCGGCGCGCGCGGCGCCGAACGCGCCCCCGAGTACGCCGATACGCTGGGACTCGCCCTCCAACTGACCAACATCCTCAGGGACGTTCGTGAGGACGCGGGCAACGGCCGCACCTATCTGCCCGCCGACGACCTCGCCAAGTTCGGCTGCTCCGCGGGCTTCTACGGCGGCACCCCGCCGCACGGCTCCGACTTCGCGGGCCTTGTGCACTTCGAAGTACGGCGGGCCCGCGCCCTGTTCGCCGAGGGCTACCGGCTGCTGCCGATGCTCGACCGGCGCAGCGGCGCCTGCGTCGCCGCGATGGCCGGCATCTACCGGCGCCTCCTCGACCGCATCGAACGCGACCCCGAGGCGGTACTGCGCGGCCGTGTGTCCCTGCCCGGGCACGAGAAGGCGTACGTCGCCGTGCGCGGGCTTTCCGGACTCGACGCCCGGCATGTCACCCGGCATAAGCTCAGGGGGCGTGCCTGATGCGGGCGAACGCGGACAAGCGGCGCGCAACCCTCCGGTGCGGCGCCGCGTCCCAGACTGCAACGGCCCGAGGGGAGGTCGCATGACGGACCACGACATGCGGTCCCGGCACGCGGTGGTGATCGGCGGAGGACTCGCCGGAGTCACCGCGGCGCTGCAACTCGCCGACGCGGGAGTCGGCGTCACCCTCCTCGAAGGCCGCCCGCGTCTGGGCGGCCTTGCCTTCTCCTTCCGCCGCGGAGACCTCACCGTCGACAACGGCCAGCATGTGTACCTGCGCTGCTGCACCGCGTACCGCTGGTTCCTCGACCGGGTGGAAGGTGCTCATCTCGCCCCGCTCCAGGACCGGTTGGACGTGCCCGTACTGGACGTGGCACCGGCGCGCGGACCGCGTCTCGGCCGGCTGCGCCGCACCGCGCTGCCCGTACCGCTGCACCTCGCCGCCGGCCTTGCCGCCTATCCGCACCTCTCGCTCGCCGAGCGGGCGTCCGTCGGGCGCGCCGCACTCGCGCTCGGCAAGCTGGACCCGGCCGACCCGGCCCTGGACGGCATCGACTTCGCCACCTGGCTGGGCCGCCACGGCCAGTCGCAGCGCACCGTCGAAGCCCTCTGGGACCTGGTCGGCGTGGCGACGCTGAACGCCACCGCGCCGAACGCCTCGATGGGCCTCGCCGCCATGGTCTTCAAGACCGGACTGCTCTCCGAGCCCGGCGCCGCCGACATCGGCTGGGCCCGCGTGCCGCTCGGGGACCTGCACGACACGCTGGCCCGCAAGGCACTCGACTCGGCCGGTGTACACACCGAGCTCTCGACCCGGGTACGCAGCATCTCCCGTGCGGGCCTGGGGCGTTGGCAGGTCGAGGTGGACGGCGAGCAACTGGACGCGGACACCGTCGTCCTCGCGGTACCGCAGCGCGAGGCCCATGCGCTGCTGCCCGAAGGGGCCCTCGACGACCCCGACCGGCTGCTCGACATCGGCACCGCGCCGATCCTCAACATCCATGTCCTGTACGACCGCAAGGTGCTGCGCCGGCCCTTCTTCGCCGCGCTCGGCACCCCGGTCCAGTGGGTCTTCGACCGCACCGAGGCATCCGGACTGCGGGACGGCGGCCAGTATCTGGCGCTGTCCCAGTCCGCCGCCGAGGACGAGATCGACGCGCCCGTCGCCGTACTGCGCGAGCGGTATCTGCCCGAGCTGGAGCGGCTGCTGCCCGCCGCGCGAGGCGCCGGGGTCAGCGATTTCTTCGTCACCCGGGAGCGGACGGCGACCTTCGCCCCGGCCCCGGGAGTCGGCCGGCTGCGACCGGGTGCGCGCACCCGGGCCACCGGCCTGTACCTTGCGGGCTCGTGGACCGCCACCGGGTGGCCCGCGACCATGGAGAGCGCCGTACGCAGCGGCTTCAGCGCCGCGGGCGCCGCACTCTCCGCGCTCGGCCGCCACCACGAACATCCGCTCAAGGAGGCGGCGTGAGCTTCAGTACTGGAACAAGAGGAGAGACCGTGCCGACTGTGCCCTCGGCGAGCCCTGCTGATGACACCGCAGCGGGAGTCGACATCGTCGCTTTGCTGGAGCGCGGGCGGACCATGTCCACCCCCGTGCTGCGCGCAGCCGTGGACCGGCTCGCGGCGCCCATGGACACCGTCGCCGCCTACCACTTCGGCTGGATCGACGCGCAGGGACGGCCCGCCGACGGGGACGGCGGCAAGGCCGTACGCCCCGCGCTCGCGCTGCTGTCCGCCGAGGCGGCCGGCGCCGCACCCGAGGTCGGCGTCCCCGGCGCTGTGGCCGTGGAGCTGGTGCACAACTTCTCGCTGCTGCACGACGACCTGATGGACGGTGACGAGCAGCGCCGCCACCGCGACACCGTCTGGAAGGTGCACGGACCGGCCCAGGCGATCCTCGTCGGCGACGCGCTGTTCGCGCTCGCGGGCGAGGTCCTGCTGGAGCTCGGCACCGTCGAGGCGGGCCGCGCCACGCGCCGGCTGACCACCGCCACGCGCAAGCTCATCGACGGCCAGGCCCAGGACATCTCCTACGAGCACCGCGAGCGGGTCACCGTCGAGGAGTGCCTGGAGATGGAGGGCAACAAGACCGGCGCGCTGCTGGCCTGCGCCGTCTCCATCGGCGCGGTGCTCGGCGGGGCGGACGACCGGACGGCCGACACGCTGGAGGCGTACGGCTACCACCTCGGTCTCGCCTTCCAGGCCGTCGACGATCTGCTGGGTATCTGGGGCGACCCGGAGTCCACCGGCAAGCAGACCTGGAGCGATCTGCGCCAGCGCAAGAAGTCCCTTCCGGTCGTCGCCGCGCTCGCCGCGGGCGGACCGGCCTCGCAGCGCCTCGGAGAGCTGCTCGCGGCCGACGCCAAGAGCAATCACTTCGACAGCTTCTCCGAGGAAGAATTCGCTGCCAGGGCGGCCCTGATCGAAGAAGCGGGCGGCCGCGAGTGGACCTCCCAGGAGGCCCGCAGGCAGCACGCCGTCGCTGTCGAGGCGCTGGACCGCGTCGACATGCCGGAACAGGTGCGGGCGCAGCTCATCGCGCTCGCGGACTTCGTCGTCGTACGAAAGAGATGATCGCCATCGCCCGTATATGCGTGTCTTCTGGGGGCTAGCCCCCAGGCCCCCAAGCAGTCGCCGGCCGGTGCACGGGAAACCGGGCGCCGGCCGACGGAGACCCCAGCACAGCAGAGAACCACTGCAACGAAGGGGAAGCCATGACAGCGACGACCGACGGAAGCAGCGGGCCCGTGGGGGCCGGCGCAGCCGCGGCCAGCAGAACAACCGACGCTCATCCTGCCGAGCGCCCCGCCGCGGACGACGTCCTCGAGGCCGCCGAGCGGGCCGCACAACGCTCCGTCGAGCATCTGCTCGGTCGCCAGGACGCCCAGGGCTGGTGGAAGGGCGACCTCGAGACCAATGTGACGATGGACGCCGAGGATCTGCTGCTTCGTCAGTTTCTCGGCATCCAGGACGCGCGAACCACCGGGGCGGCCGCCCGCTTCATCCGGGGCGAGCAGCGCGAGGACGGCACCTGGGCCACCTTCTACGGCGGGCCCGGCGAACTCTCCACCACCATCGAGGCATACGTCGCGCTGCGGCTGGCCGGCGACCGGCCGGACGATCCGCACATGGCGCGCGCCTCCGCCTGGATCAGGGAACGGGGCGGCATCGCTGCGAGCCGGGTCTTCACCAGGATCTGGCTGGCGCTGTTCGGCTGGTGGAAGTGGGACGACCTCCCCGAACTGCCGCCCGAACTGATCTTCCTGCCCAAGTGGTTCCCGCTGAACATCTACGACTTCGGCTGCTGGGCGCGCCAGACCATCGTGCCGCTCACCGTCGTCTCGGCGCAGCGGCCGGTGCGGCCCGCGCCATTCGCACTCGACGAGTTGCACACCGACGCCCGGGTGCCGAACCCGCCCAATCCCCTTGCCTCCGCGGCGAGTTGGGACGGATTCTTCCAGCGTGCCGACAAGGCGCTGCACCTGTATCACAAGGTCGCACCGCGCCGGCTGCGCGGAGCGGCCATGAACGCCGCAGCACGATGGATCATCAGGCGCCAGGAGAACGACGGCTGCTGGGGTGGCATCCAGCCGCCCGCCGTCTACTCCGTGATCGCCCTGCATCTGCTCGGCTACGACCTTGAGCACCCCGTGATGCGGGCCGGCCTTGAGTCGCTCGACCGGTTCGCATTATGGCGCGAGGACGGCGCGCGGATGATCGAGGCCTGTCAGTCGCCCGTCTGGGACACCTGCCTGGCCACCATCGCCCTTGCCGACGCGGGGCTGGCGGCGGATCACCCCGCGCTGGTCAAGGCCGCCGACTGGATGCTGGCCGAGGAGATCGTACGGCCCGGCGACTGGGCCGTACGCAGACCTCAACTCGCCCCGAGCGGATGGGCGTTCGAGTTCCACAACGACAACTACCCGGACATCGACGACACGGCCGAGGTGATCCTCGCCCTGCGGCGGGTCAAGCACCCCGATCCGCAGACGGTCGACGCGACGGTCGCGCGGGCAGGCCGCTGGACCCTTGGGATGCAGTCCAGGAATGGCGCCTGGGCCGCGTTCGACGCCGACAACACCAGTGCTTTCCCCAACCGGCTGCCGTTCTGCGACTTCGGCGAGGTCATCGACCCGCCGTCGGCGGATGTGACCGCGCATGTCGTGGAGATGCTGGCCCACGAGGGCAAGGCCCAACACCCCCGTACCCGACGCGGCATCGAGTGGCTGCTCGCCGAACAGGAGCCCAGCGGCGCCTGGTTCGGGCGCTGGGGTGTCAACTACGTGTACGGAACAGGGTCTGTGGTCCCGGCGCTGACCGCGGCCGGGCTGCCGGTCGCCCACCCGGCGATCCGCCGGGCCGTCCGCTGGCTCGATTCCGTCCAGAACGACGACGGAGGATGGGGCGAGGACCTGCGCTCGTACCGCGAGGAGCAGTGGATCGGCCACGGCGCCTCCACCGCCTCCCAGACCGCCTGGGCCCTGCTCGCGCTGCTCGCGGCGGGGGAGCGGGAGAGCAAGTCGGTCGAGCGGGGCGTGGCCTGGCTCGCCGAGACCCAGCAGGCGGACGGGTCCTGGGACGAGCCGTACTTCACCGGCACCGGCTTCCCCTGGGACTTCTCCATCAACTACCACCTCTACCGGCAGGTCTTCCCGCTCACGGCCCTGGGCCGCTATGTGCACGGCGAGCCCTTCGCCGCCCGCGCAGCCGGCCGCGAGGGGGGCTGATGCAAAGATCCCCGGAGCCGTCGTCCGGCTCTGCCGCGCCGCTGCTGATCGCCTGTGCGCTCGGCATCGAGAAGCTCGCCCTGCGCAGCGGCGACCGCAGCGGCGCACTCGGCGCGGTGACGGTGCTCCGTACCGGCATGGGGCCGCACAACGCGGAGCGTGCCGTGCTGGGCGCGCTGGGCGGTGACGGCCCGCTGCGGAACGCGGCGGTCGTCGCCTCCGGTTTCTGTGCCGGGCTCGCCCCAGGGATGCACCCCGGGGACCTGGTCGTCGCCGACGAGACCCGGCACACCGCCGGCGCCACGGTCTGTACGGATACGGAACTGCTGGTCAAGGCGGTGGCCAGGGCCGTGCCCGGACGCACCGTGCACACCGGCACGCTGATCGGGTCCGACCATGTAGTGCGGGGCCACGAGCGGGCCGACCTGCGCGCCACCGGGGCGATCGCCGTGGACATGGAGTCCGCGGCCACGCTCCGCGGTGCCCTGAGCGCCGGATCCCGTCCGGTTGCGGCCGTCCGGGTGGTCGTGGACGCTCCAGAGCATGAACTCGTCCGCATTGGCACGGTAAGAGGTGGAATATCGGCTTTCCGTGTTCTTCGTGCCGTCCTTCCTGCTTTCCTCGAATGGCACCGTTCTTTTCTGCTCCCCAGGAGGTGAGCTAGATGGCCATGCCGCTCCGTCAGACCATCAGGGTCGGGACGTACCTCATTGAACAGAAGCTCCGCAAGCGTGAGAAGTTTCCGCTCATCGTCGAGCTGGAGCCGCTCTTCGCCTGCAATCTGAAGTGCGAGGGCTGCGGGAAGATCCAGCACCCGGCCGGGATTCTGAAGCAGCGCATGCCGGTCGCGCAGGCAGTCGGGGCGGTGCTCGAGTCCGGGGCACCAATGGTCTCGATCGCGGGCGGCGAGCCGCTGATGCACCCTCAGATTCATGAGATCGTACGGCAGTTGGTGGCCAAGAAGAAGTACGTATTCCTCTGCACCAATGCCATGCTGCTGCGCAAGAAAATCGAGGAGTTCACCCCTTCGCCCTACTTCGCCTTTGCCGTGCACATCGACGGGCTGCGCGAGCGGCACGACGAGTCGGTCGCCAAGGAAGGCGTGTTCGACGAGGCGGTGGAGGCGATCAAGGAGGCCAAGAAGCGCGGCTTCCGGGTCACCACCAACTCCACCTTCTTCAACACCGACACCCCGCAGACCGTCATCGAGGTGCTCAACTACCTCAATGACGACCTGAAGGTGGACGAGATGATGATCTCGCCCGCGTACGCCTACGAGAAGGCGCCCGACCAGGAGCACTTCCTCGGCGTGGAGCAGACCCGCGAGCTCTTCAAGAAATCCTTCGCGGGCGGCAACCGGCGGCGCTGGCGGCTCAACCACTCGCCGCTCTTCCTCGACTTCCTCGAGGGCAAGGCGGACTTCCCGTGCACGGCGTGGGCGATCCCCAATTACTCGCTCTTCGGCTGGCAGCGCCCCTGCTATCTGATGAGCGACGGATACGTCCCCACCTACCGGGAGCTCATCGAGGAGACCGACTGGAGCAAGTACGGCCGCGGCAAGGACCCGCGCTGCGCCAACTGCATGGCGCACTGCGGCTACGAGCCCACCGCCGTCCTCGCCACCATGGGCTCCCTCAAGGAGTCCCTCAGGGCGGCGCGCGATACGGTCTCGGGAAACCGCGGGTGACGTGATGGCCCAGGGAGAGCCAGTCGCGCTGGGGCTCCCCGAGCTGCCGGCCCGGCCGATCGCGATGCGCCGCACCTCGCGGCGTATTCAGGTCGGTTCGGTGGCCGTCGGCGGGGATGCCCCCGTTTCGGTGCAGTCAATGACGACCACGCGCACTTCGGACATCGGGGCGACGCTGCAGCA
>NZ_JBSFMS010000016.1:0-86903 GCF_053599675.1 Streptomyces sp. NPDC000880
TCCTACCGCGGTCTGATCGAGATCGGCGAGGGCGCGCCGGGCGCGAAGTCCAATGTGCTCTGTGACGCGCTGCTGGTCGACACGATCTCGCGGTCCGGGGCCGGGGCCGGAGCCCCGGGGTCAGCCCCTGCGGTCGCCCAGCGCCCGCTCGATGGTGCGCATGACCTCGGCGAGAGGAGCGTCGGTCCGGGCCACCGTCACCAGCACGTCGCCGCCGGCGCGCGTTGACACCGCCGCCGGACCGGACCGCTCGGTCCATTCGGTCCGCTCGCTCTGCGGGGCGCGGCCCGCGCCGATCCCGGTGCCGAACGTGTCGCGGACGATCGCGAACGCATGGTCCAGCTGGGACTCCACATCGCCCTGGCCGCCCGCCCGCAGCCAGCGGCGCAGGACATGGTTGTGCGCGGTGACGACCGCGGACGCGGCCACCTCGGCCAGTAGCGGGTCGTCGTTGCCGTCGTGGTGGTCGCGCTCGTCGAAATGGCCCAGCAGATAGCGCGTGAACAGGCGCTCGTAACGGGCCACCGAGGCGATCTCCCGCTCCCGCAGGGTGGGCACCTCACGGGTCAGGCGGTAGCGCTCCACGGAGACCGCTGGGGAGGCCGCGTACATCCGCATGACCTCCTTGATGCCCCGGCACACGGTGTCCAGCGGGTGCTCGTGGGCCGGGGCGGCGTTCAGCACCGCCTCGGCGCGTACGAGCGTGTCGTCGTGGTCCGGGAAGATCGCCTCTTCCTTGGAGCGGAAGTGGCGGAAGAAGGTCCGGCGGGCGACCCCGGCCGCGGCGGCGATCTCGTCGACAGTCGTCGCCTCGTACCCCTTGGTCGCGAACAGTTCCATCGCCGCGGCAGCCAACTCGCGCCGCATTTTGAGGCGTTGGGCCGCGGCGCGACTGCCTGCGGCACTTTCCGGAGCGTCCGGCGTGGCTTTGGCACGGGTGGGCTTGGCGGGCTGGGGCATGAGCTGAACGTACTGCATTCGTGCAGCGGAGTGCGCCTGCGGGTCGGGGACGCCCCCACCCGGGGCGGGGGGCGGACCGTCCGGAGGATCGAGCAGCCCGCCCCAGCCCGCGGTGCCATCAGCGCCGGGCATATTCGCGGAAGCCACGCCCCGTCTTCCGGCCGAGGCAGCCCGCGGCCACCAGGTGCTCGAGCAGCGGCGCGGGAGCCAGGCCCGGGTCGCGGAACTCGCGGTGCAGAACCTTCTCGATGGCGAGCGAGACATCGAGCCCGACCACGTCGAGGAGTTCGAAGGGCCCCATCGGATAACCGCCGCCCAGCTTCATCGCGGCGTCGATGTCGTCCAGCGTCGCGTAGTGCTCCTGGACCATCTTGATCGCATTGTTGAGGTACGGGAAGAGCAGGGCGTTCACGATGAAGCCGGCCCGGTCGCCGCAGTCCACCGGGTGCTTCTTGATCTTCGTTGTCACCGCGCGGACGGTGGCGTGGACCTGGTCGGAGGTCAGGACCGTACGGACCACCTCGACCAGCTTCATCGCCGGCGCGGGGTTGAAGAAGTGCATGCCGATGACGTCCTGCGGCCGCGAGGTGGCGCGGGCGCAGGCGACGACGGGCAGCGAGGAAGTGGTGGTGGCGAGCACCGCGCCCGGCTTGCAGATCTTGTCGAGGGTGGCGAAGAGCTGCTGCTTGATCTCCAGGTCCTCGGCCACCGCCTCCACCGCGAGGTCGACCTCGGCGAATGCGTCGAGCGAGCCGGCCGGGGCGACGCGGGCCAGCGTCGCCTCGCGGGCCTCGGCCGTCATCCTGCCCTTGTCGACCGAGCGGGAAAGGGACTTGGCGATACGGGACTTCGCCGTCTCCGCCTTCTCCAGGCTGCGGGCGGCGAGCACCACGTCGTAACCGGCCTTGGCGAAGACCTCCGCGATGCCGCTCGCCATCGTGCCGGAGCCGGCGACGCCGACCGAGCGGACCTCGTGGCCGGCCACCGCCTCGGCCGCCGACTGCGGGGTGAGGGCGTCCGGGAGCGGGTCCGAGGTGCCGGGGGCGGCGTAGGTGTAGAAGCCGCGGCCCGACTTGCGGCCGGTCAGGCCCGCCTCGCTGAGCTGCTTGAGGATGGGGGCCGGGGCGTGCAGCCGGTCGCGGGACTCCGCGTACATCGCGTCCAGGACGGTACGCGCGGTGTCGATGCCGATCAGGTCGAGCAGCGCGAGCGGGCCCATCGGCAGCCCGCAGCCCAGCTTCATCGCGGCGTCGATGTCCTCGCGGGAGGCGTACTTCGCCTCGTACATCGCGGCGGCCTGATTGAGATAGCCGAAGAGCAGCCCGTCAGCGACGAAACCGGGACGGTCACCGACCGCGACCGGCTCCTTGCCGAGCTCGCGGGCGAGCGCGGTGACGGCCGCGACGGCGTGCGGCGAGGTCAGCACCGAGGAGACGACCTCGACCAGCTTCATCGCCGGCGCCGGGTTGAAGAAGTGCAGGCCGAGCACGCGCTCGGGGTGGGCGGAGTCCGCGGCCAGCCGGGTCACCGACAGGGCGTTGGTGCCGGTGGCGAGGATGGTGCCGGGGCGCACGATGGAGTCCAGCGCGCGGAAGACCTGCTGTTTGGCCTCGTACGACTCGGACACGACCTCGATCACGAGATCGGCGTCCGCGGCGGCCTGCAGATCGGAGAAGGTGCGGAAGCGGGCGAGGGTGTTGCGCCGCTCCTCCTCGGTGATCCGCTCGCGCGCGACGGCGCGGGCGGTGGAGGCTTCGAGCGCGGTGACGGCCTGGCGGGCGGCGGCGTCGCTGATGTCGATGCCGATGACCTCACGGCCGGCGCGGGCGAGCACTTCGGCGATGCCGGTGCCCATGGTGCCCAGGCCGACGACGGCAATGGTGTGGAGAGGGGTGTCCATCGGGGGACTCCAGGGATGAGTGACGACTGATGAGGGGCGCGGGCGGCCGAGAACGCCAAGGGGGGCGGGGCGCACGCCAATTGCGTGTCGTGGGTGCGGGGCCGACGGACTCTGTCCCAAAGTCGAGTCGTACTCACGCATGTGCGGAACTCATGTGCAGAACTACCGAACCGACAAGCACTCGCGGCGGCTGCGTCACCAGGCCACCGTGAGCTGTGCGGGGGGTTACCCGCTCACTTGAGGTTAACCCGCGAGTAACGAGCGCGCCAGACTTGGGCGAGTGTGATCTGGATCGCCGCGGCGTCGCCGATACGCTGGCCGCCATGGATGAGGAGTTACGGTCGCTGGCGCGGCGACTGCGGGGCGAGTCGGGCGGCTCGGTGGCCTACGAACGGCTGCTGGCCACGGAGGACCGGGAGGAGCTCGTCGGAGTCCTCACCGAACATGAACGGCCCCTGTGGGCACGGGAGATGGCGGCATTCCGGCTCGGTTGCACGGGGGACCGGCGGGCCTTCGAGGCGCTGGTGCTGCTCCTGAACCACCGCGACCCGGAACGCTGCGTCTCGGCGGCCCACGCCCTGTCCCGCCTGGCGGACCCCCGCACCCCCCGCGCGGCGGCGGCGCTCGCCACGAATGAGCTGCGCGCCGCCTACGCCCTGGTCCCGGTCCGGCTGCTCACCCGCCTGCGTGCCCCGGAGTCGGTCCCAGCACTGATCACGGTCCTCCGCCGCCGGCTGACCCCGGGCGACCCCCACTGGCGCCTGGCCCTGGCCTGCGTCGAGGGTCTGGGCGCACTGGGCGACAAACGAGCGGGGGACGTGCTGAGACTGGCACGCACGCACCCCAGACTGACGGCAGCGGCGGAGGCGTCGCTGGCCCGCCTCGACTGACGGGGGTCCGGGGGCGTGAGTTCGGCCCATGCCGTCGCGGCTACGCGGTCAGCGCGCGGGCGTACCGCACCTCCGGTACGGCGACCCCGTCCACCTCGAACGTCTCCTCCGCGCCGTCCGGTGCGAAGCCCGCCTTTTCGTAGAAGCGGCGGGCGCGGTGGTTCTCCTTCAGGACCCAGAGCAGCATCCCCGGGAACCCGTCAGCCACGGCCCGCCCCATCAGCTCCTCCATCAGCGCCCGCCCCACCCCCGTGGAGACCTGCTCGGGCAGCACATATATCGCGTACAGCTCGCACTGGCCGACCGTCGCGTCCTCGTCCCGGCTCGGTCCGCAGCAACCCCACCCGACCACCTCGCCGTCCCGCTCGGCCACCGCATTGGTCACCCGGCCACTGCCCTTCGCAAGGAAGTCACGACGCCTTGCCGCGTCCTCTTCCACGCTCATGGCGTCCAGGTACGACTGCGGCATCAGCCCCGCGTACGCGTACTGCCAGCCCCGCACCCGGACCGTGGCGACCGCCTCGCAGTCGTCCGCGGTCATCTCCCGGACCCGTACGTCCATCGGTTACCCCTCCTCCCCGAGCAGCGCGAACGCCTCTATCTCGACGAGCAGTTCGGGCCGGAACAGCGCGGCGACCTGGACAGCCGAACTCGCCGGGAGCCGTCCGGCGTCGATCACCTCGTCGCGCGCGGCGCGGACCGCCGGGAGGTGTGTCACATCGGTGACGAAGTACGTCAGCTTGACCACGTCATCGAAAGTCGCGCCCGCCGCCGCCAGACAGCGGCGGAGGTTCTCGAAGACCTGCCGCGCCTGCGCCGCAGGGTCGCCCTCGCCCACCACCTTGCCGTCCTCGTCGAAGGCGCACTGCCCCGATATCGCGACGAACCGCCCGGTACCCCATACGACATGGCTGTAGCCGGTGCCGGCGGCGACGCCTTCGGGGGCCTTCAGATGGGTGAGCTGTGTGGTCATGCGGCCATCCTTGCGCACGCCACTGACAATCCGGCTGCCAGGCTCAGAGCAGGGTGAGCTGGGTGGGTTCAGATCCCACCGGGTCCGGCTCCGGCGGCATCGGGATACGCCGAGGCACACCCCGGTCCGCCGGGCCTATCCCGAACTCCGCGGCCAGTTCGTGGACATGGCGGGTGATCCGGCGCTGGTACCACTTCGGCGGGTACGCCCCCTCCGCGTACAGCCGCTCGTACCGCCGCACCAGATGCGGATGGTGCTGCGCGAGCCATGCCATGAACCACTCACGCGCGCCGGGCCGCAGATGCAGCACCAGCGGGGTCACCGACGTCGCCCCGGACGCGGCGATCGCGCGTACCGTCGCGCGCAGCTGGTCAGGATGGTCGCCGAGGAAGGGGATGACCGGCGCCATCAGTACCCCGCAGCCGATGCCGTGATCGGTGAGGGTGCGTACGACATCGAGGCGGCGCTCGGGCGACGGCGTGCCTGGCTCGACCGTGCGCCACAGCTCGGGGTCCGTGAAGCCGACCGAGACCGAGATCCCGACCTCCGTCACCTGTGCCGCCTGCCGCAGCAGATCCAGATCGCGCAGGATCAACGTGCCCTTGGTGAGGATGGAGAACGGATTCGCGTGGTCGCGCAGGGCCGAGATGATGCCCGGCATCAGTCGGTAGCGTCCCTCTGCCCGCTGATAGCAGTCGACATTCGTCCCCATCGCGATATGCGCGCCCTGCCACTGCCGCGAGGCCAGCTGCCGGCGCAGCAGCTCCGGCGCGTTGATCTTCACGACGATCTGGGAGTCGAAGCCGAGCCCCGTGTCGAGGTCCAGATAGCTGTGTGTCTTGCGGGCGAAGCAGTACACACACGCGTGCGTACAGCCCCGGTAGGGGTTGACGGTCCACTCGAACGGCATCCGTGAGGCGCCCGGCACCCGGTTCAGGATCGAACGGGCGCGGACCTCGTGGAAGGTGATGCCGCGGAATTCGGGCGTGTCGAAGGTCCGGGTCCTCACCGCTGACGTACCGAAAAGCGCGGTGTCCCCGGCCGTGGTGGGGTTCTCGACCAGATTGTCCCAGCGCATGGCGCCTCCTGAGTAGCAGTGACCACAGAATAGAACACATGTTCCCTTGATCGCTGCTACCCCGGTTTCTGCCGGCCGCACCCGAGGTGGTTGGCTAGCCGCACCCGAAGACCCCGAGTGCTGGAGGAACAGGAATGGCGCAGGTCGAGGCCACCACGGAACGGATCATCGCGGCGGACGCGGAGAAGGTGTTCGACGCGCTGGCCGACTACGAGAGCACCCGCGCGAAGCTCCTGCCCGAGCACTTCAGTGAGTACGAGGTCCGGGAGGGCGGCGACGGCGAGGGCACCCTCGTCCACTGGAAGCTCCAGGCCACCAGCAAGCGCATCCGCGACTGCCTGCTCGAAGTGGCCGAGCCGACCGAGGGCCAACTGGTCGAGAAGGACCGCAACTCCTCCATGGTCACCACCTGGACCGTCACCCCGGCCGGCGAGGGTAAGTCCAAAGCTGTCGTCACCACCGTCTGGAACGGCGCAGGCGGCATCGGCGGATTCTTCGAGAAGGCCTTCGCCCCCAAGGGACTTGGGCGGATCTACGACGAGTTGCTCGCCAAGCTCGCCGCCGAAGTCGAGAAGTAGCCCGCAGGGGTTATTCTCCCGCTCACCGTTTCGAGTGGTTTTCCGTACGGGTCTGTTGTACGCCGTAGGGGCTCCGACCGGCGCTTAAGCCGCTCACCCGCACCTCCCCAGTAACTCGTCGCGCTTGCTCGCAGTTGTTGCGTAATGCGAGAAATGAGCCCGCGCAGGCGCGACGAGGGGAGCAGGGACGTGGGCGGGATCACTCTGGTGAAGGACGAGCCGACGGCTCCGGCCGCTCCCTCGCCGCCTGCGCATACCGATCCGGCCGAGGCCACCGCGCTCAGCCCGCGCCGCGTACGCCTCGTCTTCTTCGGCCTGATGCTCGCGCTGCTTCTCGCCGCGCTCGAGCAGATGATCGTCGCCACCGCCCTCCCGAGGATCGTCGGCGAGCTCCAGGGCCTGGACCGGATGCCCTGGGCGATCACCGCCTATCTCCTCACCGCCACCATCGGCCTGCCGATCTACGGCAAACTCGGCGACCTCTTCGGCCGCAAGGGCGTCTTCCAGTTCGCGATCGTCGTCTTCGTCATCGGCTCCGCGCTTGCGGGCTGGTCACGCAGCATGGACGAGCTCATCGCCTTCCGCGCCATCCAGGGCATCGGCGCCGGCGGTCTCCTGATCGGTGTGCAGGCGATCATCGCCGACATCGTCCCGGCCCGGGAGCGCGGCCGGTTCATGGGACTCATCGGTGCGGCCTTCGGACTCGCATCCGTCGCGGGCCCGCTGCTCGGCGGCTTCTTCACCGACCATGTCTCCTGGCGCTGGTGCTTCTACTTCAACGTCCCCTTCGGCGTGGTGACCCTGATCGTCGTCACCGTTGTGCTCAAGCTCCCCAAGCCCGCCGCGCGCGCCCGGCTCGACGTCCTCGGCGCGCTGTTCCTCGCCGCCGCCTCCACCTGCCTGGTGCTGCTGACCAGTTGGGGCGGCACGGAGTACGCCTGGGGCTCGCGAGTCATCCTGGGACTGGCGGCCGGGGCGGCGGGAACCATCCTGCTCTTCACGGTCGTTGAGCACTTCGCGCCCGAACCGATCATCCCGCTGCGGCTGTTCCGCGACTCGATCTTCAACATCACCAGCCTCGTCGGCGCGGTCGTCGGCGTCGCACTCTTCGGCGTGGCCGGCTATCTGCCGACCTTCCTGCAGATGGTCGACGGCGCCGGCGCCACCGAGTCCGGGCTGCTGATGCTCCCGATGATGGGCGGCATCGTCGCCGCCTCGATCGTCTCCGGCCGGCTGATCAGCCGTACCGGCCGCTACAAGATCTATCCCGTAATCGGCAGCGCGTTCTCGGTGGCCGGCATGTGGCTGCTGTCGCGGCTCGAGGCCGACACGCCGCGGCTCGAATACGGCATCTGGCAGGCCGTGCTCGGCGTCGGTATCGGACTGGTGATGCCCGTCCTCATCCTCGCCGTGCAAAACGCCGTGCCGCCCGCCGACGTCGGCGTCGCCACCAGCGCCAACAATTACTTCCGGCAGATCGGCGGCAGCGTCGGCGCCGCTGTCTTCGGCACACTCCTCACCGACCGCCTCACCGACGCACTCGCCGACCGCATCCCGGCCGGGGCGGGCCTGCCCGACCCAGAATCCATCACTCCGCAACTGGTCCATGCCATGCCGCCCGCCCTGCGCGACGGCTACATCCAGGCGTACGCAGACGCGATGCCGCGGATCTTCCTCTATCTGGTGCCGGTGCTCGCGCTCGGCCTCTTCATCGCCTTCTTCCTCAAGGAGAAACCGCTGGTGTCCTACAACGCATCCGCCGCAGAGACCACGTCAGTACCGCAGGCCCGCAGCGCACCCGCGTACACCTCGGGCGTCCCGGTCTGCGGCATCGTCCAGCACCACGACGGCAGCACAGTCCCGCGCGCCGCCCTCACCCTCATCGACGTACAGGGACACCAGATCGGACGCGGCGCGAGCGGCGAGGACGGGCGGTACGCGCTGAGCGTGCCCGGAGCCGGCTCGTACGTCATGATCGCGGCGGCCGGCGGGCATCAGCCACAGGCAGTCACCGTCACCGTCGGAGAGCGGCCGGTCGAGCTCGATGTGGTCCTCGGCGGCGCGGGCCGGCTCGCCGGGTCCGTTCTGACGGCGGACGGCTCGCCCGTGCGGGACGCGGCTGTGACCCTCACCGACGTACGCGGCGATGTCGTCGCCACCGCCCGCAGCGGCCGCGAAGGCGGGTATGTGATCACGGAGTTGGTGGCGGGGGAGTACACCCTCGCCGCGAGCGCCCCCGCCTTCAGGCCCGCCGCGCTCCCGGTGAGCGTGCAGGCGTCGCGCGAGACCCGGCAGGACGTCGAGCTGGCAGGCGGAGCGGTGCTGCGGGGCACGGTGCGGGCCGGCGGCGGCCGCCCTGTCGAGGAGGCGCGTGTCACGCTGCTCGACGCGGCCGGCAATGTGGTGGACACCCTCACCACGGGCCCCGACGGCACCTTCCGGTTCGTCGACCTGTCATCGGGGGAGTACACGGTGATCGCGGCGGGCTATCCGCCGGTGGCGACAGTCCTGCAGGTCGCCGGCGGCGGACGCACCGAACGCGATCTCCAGCTGGGTCACGAGGACTGACTGCCGGTCAGTTGGGGCGGACACACGACCTATTCCGCTGTTGCCCCGCGCGCTGCCCGCACAGCGCCGTACCGTGGTGACAGGCCGCAGATGCCGGCGGCGGGGAAGGAGCCTGGCGCCCATGGACAGTGATGTTCCGCCGACACCGCCACAGCAGTACGCCGTGGCCGGCCGGATTCCGCTTGCCGTGGTCGTCGTGGACGGCGACGGCCGGGTGTCGCACTGGTCGACGGGCGCGCGGCGGCTCTTCGGCCCCACCCGGGACGAGGCGGTGGGCCGGCCCGCGGTGGACCTGCTCCCGGTCACCGGAGCGCTGGCGGCCGAGGGCGAGTACGACTCGTACGACGGATACAGCGGTCTTGGCCCCGGACTCGACGCCTCGCTGAACGGTCTGACCTCCTATCCGGCGGCCGGCCGGGCTCGGCTGTCGGAGCCCGGCCGCGACCGGGCCGATGTGCTCTGGTGGGCCTACCCCATGGTCGGGCCCGGCGAGGAGCGGCTGCTCGTACTGGCCGCGGACGCAGCCCTGTTCGGCGGCCAGGACGAGAGCGTCGAGCGGATGGCTCCGGGCTTCGCCCTGCACACCGAGTTCCCGGGCTTCGACGAACTGGCGCGCAGACTCCCCGAGATCCTGCCGAGCATGAGCGTCCACGAGTCGACGCGGATCGTCTCCCAGGTCCTCGACCTGGGCTATCCGGTGCTGGAGTTCAGCCATCACGACCGGGTGCCTGTCACGCCCGACTGGGGTGTGCCACGGCGCGCGGAGCGCAAGGCGCGACAGTGCGCCGCCGAGGCCGCGGCAGCCGCCGGACTGGCGGTGGACGAGGCCGATCTCGAACAGGACCTCGAGTACGCGGCGGTGCGCGAGCGGCTCGAATTCCTCAACGAGGTCAGCGGCCGCATCGGTTCTTCGCTCGACCTCTCCCGTACGATCCAGGAAGTCAGCGCGGCCGTCGTGCCGCGCTTCACCGATGTCGCGGGCACCTATCTGCGTGAACAGGTCATCGCGGGCGAGGGCTTCCCGGACGGACCGCCGGACGCGACCACCATGTGGCACCGCGTTGCCGTCGAGCATGTGGACGAGCCGGGACGCTGGGACGATGTGGTGCCGGTCGGCGAATCCATGCCGTTCCCCGAGCACACGCCGTTCTTCCAGTGCATGACCACCGGCGACCCGGTGCTGGTGCCGCGGATCAGCGAGCAGATGGGCACCGCCATCGCCTCGCAGTTCGAGAAGCGTGACATCCGTCCCCTCATCAGCGGACGCTCGATGCTCGTCGTGCCCCTCAAGGCGCGCAATGTGGTGCTGGGATTCATGATCCTGCTGCGCCACCCGGAGCGCGCCCTGTTCAACGACATGGACCGGGTCACCGGGGCCGAACTGGCCGCCCGCGCGGGTCTCGTCCTCGACAACGCCCGTATGTACACCTACCAGGAGAACGTCGCCGAGACTCTGCAGGACTCGATGCTGCCGCAGGTCACCCCGCGGATGGTCGGCTGCGACACGGCCACCCGCTATCTGCCGGGCACCCTCCTCGGCCGGGTGGGCGGCGACTGGTTCGACTCCGTCAAGCTGCCGGGATCGCGCACCGCGCTGGTGGTGGGCGATGTGATGGGGCACGGCCTGAACTCCGCGGCGATGATGGGCCAGTTGCGTACGGCCGTACAGACCATGGCCGCGCTCGATCTGCCGCCCGAGCAGCTGCTGCGCAACCTCGACGACCTCGCCCAGCGCCTCGGCGAGCACTACCTCGCGACGTGTCTGTACGCGGTGTACGACCCGATCCGGGGTGAACTGCAGATGGCGAACGCCGGCCATGTGCCCCCGGTGATCGTCCGCGCGGCCGACGGGCGCAGCGATCTGCTCGACCTGCCGACAGGCGCGCCGATAGGCGTCGGCGGGGTGCCCTTCGAGAGCGTACGAGTGCCCGTGGCGCCCGGCGATCGCCTGGTGATGTGCACGGACGGCCTGGTGGAGGTGCGGGGCGAGGACATCGGCGTCGGACTTGCGACGCTGTGCGAATCCGCCGCGCACCCCGCGGCGTCCATGGACGACGCCTGCGACACCATCATCCGCGCGCTGAACACTCGTGGCGGCCGCAAAGACGACGTCGCCCTGCTGATGGCCCGGTTGAACGGCATCGACGCCGAGTCGGTGGCGTCCTGGGAGCTGTCGCTGGAACCGCGCGAGGCGGCCAGGGCGCGTCGGCTGGTCCGTGGACAGCTGCGGTCCTGGGGCCTCGCCGGGCTGACCGAGACCGTGGAGCTGCTGGCCGGCGAGGTGGTCACCAATGCGGTGCGGCATGCGAGCGGCCGTCGCGCGGAGCTCCGGCTGGTTCGGGCAGGGTCGCTGCTGTGCGAGGTGGCGGACGAGGACCACACCCTGCCGACGCTGCTCGACGCGCGACCGGGCGACGAGCTCGGGCGCGGACTGCGGGTGCTGAGCACCCTGGCGCGGCAGTGGGGCACCAGCCGTACGGCGGACGGCAAGACCGTCTGGTTCGAGCTGGCGCTGCCGTAGGGAGTGTCTTTCGGATCTCGCCGGGCGCGTGCCGAAGTGCCGAGGATCGAACGCCACGTGAAGGAATGCGCCGGGCGCTTGTCGGGGTAACCCAGGAGCGATAGACCGATCTTGACGTTGTGTCACATCCTGGGGAGCTGGTCATGAGCGTGACGAGTCGGTACAAAGAGGCCTGGGAAGGCTTCTGGAGCGAGGCCTCCGACGAGCCCGGAGCGGTCCTCTGGGACGCGGAGCCGGCACTCACCGCGGGAATCCATCTCGCGCTCTACGAACCGCATGTGACGGACCCCGAACTGACCCTGGTGGATCTGGGCTGCGGCAATGGCACACAGACGCATTTCCTCGCCGACCGCTTCCCGCATGTCCTCGGGGTGGACCTGTCGGCGGCCGCGATCGAACTCGCCAGAAGGCGGGAAGGAGTGGGGGAGGCGCGGTTCCGGGAGATCGACGCGGTGGACGGGGCGGCGGTGGCGCAGCTGCACGCCGAACTGGGCGACGCCAATGTCTATATGCGCGGAGTGCTCCACCAGTGCGACCCCGAGGACCGGCAGGGGCTGGCCGACACCATCGCCACCCTGCTGGGGGAGCGCGGGCGGGCCCTTGTGGTCGAGCTGTCGGAGGCCGCCGGGCAGAAGCTGATGGGCCTGGCGAAGTCGCCGTCGGGGCCGCCGCCGAAGCTTCAGCCGATCTTCCGGCACGGCATCGTGCCGGGGGCGGTGGCCGACGCGGAGTTGGTGGAATTCTTCCGCTCAGCCGGGCTCGGCGTGCTCGCGAGCGGTGAACTGCCGCTGACGACAACGGAGTACGCGGCGGACGGATCACGCGTCGAGCTGCCATCGAAATGGCTGGTCATTGGCCGGAACGGGTGACGCCGGAGGTCTGGCCGTCGGGTAGTTGTCCACAGGGCTGGCCGGGCCGTCGGGCGGCGCGTACGGTTTCCAGGCATGAAGATCCTCATCAGCGCCGACATGGAAGGCGCCACCGGTGTGACCTGGCCCGCCGACGTGCTGCCCGGCACTCCCCAGTGGGAGCGCTGCCGGACCATGTTCACCTCCGATGTGAACGCAGCGGCTCTCGGCTTCTTCGACGGCGGCGCCGATGACGTGCTCATCAACGAAGCGCACTGGACCATGCGCAATTTGCTGCTGGAGCGGCTCGACGAGCGGGTGGAGATGCTCACCGGCAAGCACAAGTCGCTGTCGATGGTGGAGGGCGTGCAGCACGGCGACGTGGACGGCATCGCGTTCGTCGGCTACCACACGGGGGCGGGCGCGGAGGGGGTGCTCGCCCACACCTACCTCGCCAACTCGATCACGGGGGTCTGGCTGGACGGCGTCCGGGCGAGCGAGGGCCTGCTCAACGCCCATGTGGTCGCGGAGTACGGCGTGCCGGTGGTGCTGGTGACCGGTGACAACCTGACCTGCGTGGACGCCGACGGCTATGCGCCTTCGGCCCGCAAGGTCGCGGTGAAGGACTACGTCTCGCGGTACGCGGCGGTGTGCCGCACCCCGGGCCGTACCGCGTCCGACATCCGCGGCGCCGCGAAGGAGGCGGTGGCTCTCGCCGTGCGGCACGAGCCGGTGCGGGGCGGCCCGTTCACCGTGGAGCTGGAGTTCGACGCGGAGCATCTCGCGGCGGCGGCCACCGTAGTGCCGGGCGTGGCGGGCAGCGGCGAGCGGCGCGTCGCGTACACCAGCGGGACCATGTATGAGGGCATTCGCACCTTCAAAGCGGTCACGACGATCGTGTCGGCGGCAGTGGAGGAGCAGTATGGCTGACGTGACAACGCACATCGACGGCCAGGCGCTCGACGAGGTCGTGACCTTCACCTCCGAGCTGATCCGTATCGACACCACCAACCGCGGCGGTGGCGACTGCCAGGAGCGGCCCGCCGCCGAGTACGCCGCCGAGCGGCTGGCAGGCGCCGGCATTGAACCCACCCTGCTGGAGCGCACCCCGGGGCGTACCAATGTCGTCGCAAGAATCGAGGGCACCGACCCGTCCGCCGATGCCCTGCTCGTCCACGGCCATCTGGACGTGGTGCCCGCAGAGCCCGCCGACTGGTCCGTGCACCCCTTCTCCGGGGAGGTCCGGGACGGGGTGGTGTGGGGCCGTGGCGCGGTCGACATGAAGAACATGGACGCGATGGTCCTCGCCGTCGTCCGGGCCTGGGCACGCGCCGGCATCAGGCCCCGGCGCGACATCGTGATCGCGTACACCGCCGACGAGGAGGCGAGTGCCGCCGACGGCGCGGGCTTCCTCGCCGACCATCACCCCGGCCTCTTCGAGGGGTGTACGGAAGGGATCAGCGAGTCCGGGGCCTTCACTTTCCACGCCGGACCCGAGATGGCGCTCTACCCGATCGCGGCCGGGGAGCGCGGCACAGCCTGGCTCAAGCTCACCGCGCACGGCAGGGCCGGACACGGCTCCAAGGTCAACCGGGCCAACGCCGTGAGCCGGCTCGCCGCTGCCGTCGCCCGGATCGGCGAGCACCAGTGGCCGGTGCGGCTCACGCCGACCGTGCGGGCCGCGCTGGCCAAGCTCGCCGTGCTGCACGGCATCGAGACCGATGTGGAAGCGGACGACTTCGACGTGGACGCTCTGATGGCGAAGCTCGGGCCGGCCGCCGCGCTGGTCGAGCCGACCGTGCGCAACAGCGCCAACCCGACCATGCTGGAAGCCGGTTACAAGATCAATGTGATTCCGGGGCATGCCACCGCGTACGTCGACGGGCGGATGCTGCCCGGCGGCGAGGCCGAGTTCCACGAAACGCTGGACCGGCTGACAGGACCGGACGTCGAGTGGGAGTTCCAGCATCGCGAGGTGGCCCTGCAGGCTCCCGTCGACTCCCCGACATTCGCCAAGCTGCGCGCGGCTGTCGAGCGTTTCGACCCGGCCGGGCACGTCGTGCCGTTCTGCATGCCGGGCGGCACCGACGCCAAGCAGTTCTCCCGGCTCGGCATCACGGGCTACGGCTTCTCGCCGCTGAAGCTACCTGTCGGCTTCGACTACGCGGCGCTGTTCCACGGGGTCGACGAGCGCGTTCCGGTCGAGGCGCTGCACTTCGGCGTGAAGGTTCTCGACCACTATCTGCGGTCCGCATAGGGGGAGTCGGTAATGGTACCCACGGGAGCCTACGGAACCTGGCCGTCACCCATCGACGCGGCGCTCGCCGCCTCGCGCGACGGGCGCCCGGAGTTCCTCGGCATGGTCGCCGACGAGGTGTGGTGGACCGCGCCACGCCCCACCGAGGGTGGCAGACGAGCCCTGATTCGCCGGCGGGCCGACCGCGGCGAGGAGTCGGTGCTCCCCGCCCCGTGGAATGTTCGCAGCAGAGTCATCGAGTACGGCGGGCACCCCTGGGCCGGGGCGGGCCGCGCACACGGCGGCCCGCTCGTCGTCTTCGTCCACTTCCCCGACCAGCGGCTGTACGCCTATGAGCCCGACGTGCCCGACGCCGCGCCGCGTCCGCTCACCCCGGTGTCCGCGGTCGGCGGCGGGCTGCGCTGGGCCGACCCGCAGCTCCGGCTGGAGCGCGGCGAAGTCTGGTGCGTACTGGAGGAGTTCACCGGCGAGGCACCCACGGACGTACGCCGGTTGATCGCGGCCGTGCCGCTGGACGGCTCGGCGGCCGAGGACCGAGGAGCGGTGCGGGAGCTCTCCGACGACCGGCACCGCTTCGTCACCGGGCCCCGGCTCTCGCCGGACGGGCGGCACGCCGCCTGGATCGCCTGGGACCATCCGCAGATGCCCTGGGACAGCACGGTCGTGATGCTCGGCGAGGTGACGGCGGGCGGCCCGTTCAGTGGCGTGCGGCCGGTTGTCGGGGACACGGACGAGTCGGTTGCCCAGGTCGACTGGGCTCCGGACGGCTCGCTGCTTTTCGTCTCCGACCTCGGCAACTGGTGGGAGCTGCAGCGGATCCGGTTGGAGGCGCTGGTTCCCGGCGTCGTGCGCGAAGTGGCGCCCGGCGTCGTGCCGAGCACTGGCCTCTGCCCCGGCCGCGGCGAGGAGTTCGGCGGGCCGCTGTGGAAGCTCGGCCTCAAGTGGTTCCACCCGCTGGACAACGGACTGATCGCCGTCATCCACGGCAAGGGCGCCACTGCCCTGGGGATACTCGACCCGGAGACCGGCGAACTCGTAGACGCCGCGGGGCCCTGGACCGAGTGGGCGTCCACCCTCGCCGTGCACGGCGACCGGGTCATCGGGGTCGCGGCAAGCCCCCGCAGCGCGTACGAGGTCGTCGAGCTCGACACTGCCACCGGGCGGACCCGCGTCATCGGTTCGGCACACGACGACCCGGTGGACCCGGTGTACTACCCGGAGCCGCAGATCCGCACCTTCACCGGCCCCGACAACCGGGAGATCCACGCTCATATCTATCCGCCCCACAGCCCCGACCGCATCGCGCCCGACGAGGAGCTGCCGCCCTTCGTGGTTTGGGCCCACGGCGGCCCCACCAGCCGTGCCCCGCTCGTCCTCGACCTGGAGATCGCCTACTTCACCTCGCGCGGCATCGGCGTCGCCGAGGTCAACTACGGCGGCTCCACCGGGTATGGCAGGGAGTACCGCGACAGGCTGCGTGAGCAGTGGGGCGTCGTCGACGTCGAGGACTGCGCGGCCGTCGCCGAGGCGCTGGCCGCCGAGGGCACGGCCGACCCGGCGCGGCTCGCCATCCGCGGCGGCAGTGCGGGCGGCTGGACCGCCGCCGCCTCCCTCACCACCACCGATGTCTACGCCTGCGGCACCATCATCTATCCCGTCCTCGACCTGGTGAGCTGGGCCGGCGGCGAGACTCATGACTTCGAGTCGCAGTATCTTCAGTCGCTGATAGGTCCGCTCGCCGAAGTCCCGGGACGCTACCGCGAGCGCTCGCCGCTGCAGCACAGCGACCGGATCAGCACACCGTTCCTGCTGCTCCAGGGCCTGGACGATGTGATCTGCCCGCCCGTGCAGTGCGAGCGGTTCCTGGCGCGGATGGCGGGGCGCGGCATCCCGCACGCGTACATCGCTTTCGAGGGCGAGGGCCACGGCTTCCGCAGAGCCGAGACCGTGATCCGCGCACTCGAGTCCGAACTGTCCCTGTACGCCCAGATTTTCGGCATCACCCGCCCCGACGTTCCCCAACTGGAGCTCAAGAAGTGACCCGCACGCCTCTGACGCCCTTGACCCGCCCGGCGCGACTGCGGCCCGGGGCCAAGGTCGCCGTCGTGGCGCCCAGCGGCCCCGTACCGGGCGAACGGCTCGACGCGGGCCTGGAGATCCTGCGCGGCTGGGACCTGGACCCGGTCGTGCTGCCCCACGTCCGCGACCAGCACCCCGAGTTCTGGTATCTCGCGGGGGCCGACCGGGACCGCGCCCGCGATCTGACGGAGGCATGGTGCGACCCGTCGGTCGCCGCCGTCATCTGCGCCCGCGGCGGCTATGGCACCCAGCGCATGGTCGACCTGCTCGACTGGACGGCGATACGCGCGGCCGGCCCCAAGGTCTTCGTCGGCTACAGCGATGTCACCGCCCTCCACGAGGCCTTCGCCGTCCGGACGGGCCTGGCCACCTTGCACGGCCCCATGGTCGGCGCCGCCACTTTCCTCAAGGACGCCCCCACCCAGGAGTCGCTGCGGGCCACGCTCTTCGAGCCCGAGTCGGTGCGGACCCTCGGCCTGGACACGGCCCGCACGATGGTGCCGGGACGCGCCCGGGGCATCACACTCGGCGGCTGCGTCAGCCTGCTCGCCGCCGATCTGGGCACCCCGCACGCCAGGCCATCCGCCCGCGGCGGCCTGCTGCTGATCGAGGACGTGGGCGAGGAGGACTATCGCCTCGACCGCATCCTCACCCAACTCCTGCGCTCCGGCTGGCTGGAGGGGGTCACCGGCATCGCGCTCGGGTCCTGGGCCGAGTGCGGACCGTACGAACGGGTGCGCGCGGTGCTGCTCGACCGGCTCGGCGGACTGGGCGTACCGGTGGTCGAGGAGCTGGGGTTCGGGCACGGTGAGACGGCACTGACGATGCCGCTGGGGGCTCTGGCGGTGCTGGACGCGGAGGCGAGGACGCTGACGCTGGACGAGCCCGCGCTGCTCTGAGGCGTTCCCTTGCCCCAACTCCCCTGTGGCAAAGGCGAGGTGATCCGCTGGACGTGATGACACCATGGGATGCATGAGGGGGCCGGTGGGGGAGTGGGCGTGCGCACAGCGATCGCCGAGCAGGACGGTCCGCAGCGGGGCCCTCGGATACGGCGCCTTCGCGCACGCCGTCGGCCGTGGCCTGATGAGCGAGGGGCTCGGCCTGGTCATGCGGTACGCCTTCGGCCCGCTGCGCCTGCACCGGCTGGAAGCCAACATCCAGCCGGGGAACGCCGCGTCGATCGGACTCGTAAGCCGTGCGGGTTTCCGGCTCGAAGGCTTCTCGCCCGACTTCCTCCTCATCGACGGGACCTGGCGCGACCACGAACGCTGGGCGATCACGGCGGAGATGCTCGACCGCTGATCGGCCCGGTCCTCGGCGATCGGTGGCCGCCTTTGCCGAAGACTGACCCACGGAGCCCCTGGTCAGGCCGGAGCCCACCGTGTTCCATGGTCACCGGGGGGCGTCGGCCAAAGGAGCTGCCGACGGCCCGTGCGAGGAGCGAGGTTGCCTTGGCCACAACCGTGCGGCGAACCGTACTGACCCTGCCCGCAGCCCCGGTGGGGCCGCCGAACCCGCTGCCCGCCCTGCGGCCGCTGGACGAGATGCACTCGCTCGATGAGCGCGCCGAGCGTGAACTGCCGCGCGAGATGGCACGGCAGATCGGATACGAGCCGCTGCGCACGTTGCTGCCGGTGCGGGTGCTCGACGGCTACGGCCGCGAGCGCAACGAGACCGGTCTCGACGCGATCGTGATCGAGAACGAACGGCTGCGGGTCACCGTGCTGCCGGGCCTCGGCGGCCGCATCCACTCGCTGCACCACAAGCCCACCGGGCGTGAACTCCTCTACCGCAACCCGGTGTTCCAGCCCGCCGACTTCGCGCTCAACGGCGCCTGGTACTCCGGCGGCATCGAGTGGAACATCGGCGCGACCGGCCACACCACCCTGTCCTGCGCCCCCCTGCACGCCGCCCTCGTGCCCGCGCCCGACGGCGGCGAGATGGTCAGGCTCTGGGAGTGGGAGCGGCTGCGCGATCTGCCGTTCCAGGTGGACCTGTGGCTGCCCGCCGACTCCGACTTCCTCCATGTCGGCGTACGGATTCGCAATCCGCACGAGCGGCCCGCGCCGGTCTACTGGTGGTCCAACATCGCCGTCGAAGAGCATGAGACGACCCGCGTGCTCGCACCGGCCGAGGAAGCCTGGCACTTCGGCTACGAGCGGAGCCTGCGCCGGGTGCCCGTGCCGGAGTTCCGCGGCGCGGACCGTACGTACCCGCTGCGCAGCGAGTACCCCGCCGACTACTTCTATGAGCTGCCGGCCGAGGCACGTAAGTGGATCGCCTCGCTGGACGCGGACGGACAGGGTCTCGTACAGACCTCGACCGATGTGCTGCGCGGCCGCAAGCTCTTCCTCTGGGGCTCGGGGCGCGGCGGGCAGCGCTGGCAGGAGTGGCTGACCGAGCCGGGTACGGGCGGTTACGCCGAGATCCAGGCGGGGCTGGCGCGCACGCAACTGGAGCACGTACGGCTGGAGGGGGGCGGGGAGTTCAGCTGGCTGGAGTCGTACGGACCGCTCGCCGCCGACCCCGCGGCGGTGCACGGTGACGACTGGGGCGCGGCGCGCGCCGAGGCCGAGGCGCGGCTGGCGGACGCCCTGCCGCGGGCGGCGGTGGACGCCGCGTACGAGGCATGGCGGCCCTGCGCCGACGCCGAACCGGGAGAGTTGCTCGCCACCGGATCCGGGTGGGGCGCGCTGGAGGTGCTGCGCGGCGGACACAAGCTGCCCGGCACGCCCTTCCACGAGGCGACGCTCGGCGAAGAGCAGGAGCCATGGCGGGAGTTGCTGCAGACCGGTGTCTTCCCCGCGCCCCGCAAGGTAATCCCGCCCGGCCCCTCGCTCGTCGCGCCGCACTGGCGCGACATGCTGGAGACCGCCCCCGCCGAACCGCTCACCGAGTACCACCTAGGCGTCGCCCAGTGGCACGCGGGCGACCTCGCCCAGGCGGTACGCAGCTGGGAGCGCGGCCTCGGGCTCGCCCCCTCCCGCTGGCCGTTGCTGCGCTGCCTCGCCCTCGCCGACCAGGAGGGCGGCAATGCCCAGCGCGCCGCCGAACGCTACGCCGAGGCCTTCGACGACCTGTGCCAGGAGCGCCGTGACGACGGCGAGACCTGGACGTCGGCCATGGCCGCCCTCGGCCGCGAGGCGATCGACGCCCTGCTCGCCGTGCACCGCACCGTGGACGCCCGCGCGGTCTGGGACCGGCTCGGCCCGGCGGTCCAGCAGCGCGGCCGCTTCCGCCTGATCGACGCCCGACTGCTCATCGCCGAAGGCCGCTCGGAGCAGGCCCGCGCCGTCTTCGACGCGGGCTTCGAGGTGGCGGACCTGCGCGAGGGCGCGGAAATCCTCGGCGAGGTGTGGTCGCAGCTCACCGAGGAGCCGCTGCCCGACGCGTACGACTACCGGATGCGGCCTCAGGGTTGAGGCTCCGAGGCGAGGCTCATGGGGCAGGATCCGAGCTGAGACCCAGGGGCGAGGCTCAAGCTCGGGGTTCAGGGCTGAGGCTCAGGACTGGGGCTCAGGACTGGGGCTCAAGGCTGAGGCTCAAGTCTGGGGCTCAAGTCTGGGGCTCAAGTCTGGGGCTCAAGGCTGAGGCTCAAGTCTGGGGCTCAAGGCTGGGGCTCAAGGCTGGGCAGAAGCGACCAGGGAGGTCAGGCGGCCGCATTTCGGTCGACGTACTCGAAGACCGACCCGTCCGGGTGGACGGCGATCAGATTGCGGCCCACCGGGGTCGGCACCGGGCCCGCGATGATTCTCGCGCCGACCTCGGAGAGCGTGGCGTATGCCTCGTCCACGTCCTTCACGGCGATCGTCGCCGTCACCTTGCGCAGCACCTCCAGCTCCGACTCCGGCCCGCTCATCAGCAGGAAGCAGCCGACCGCGGCGACCGAGACCCCGCCGCGCTCGAAGCGCAGTGGTGTGGCGCCGGTGAGGCGTTCGTAGAACGCTGCCGCGGCCTCCAGGTCGTCGACGCAGATGCGGAGCGTGGTTCCGAGGATCTCCATACGGGCGAGCCTAGTTCGCGGCGGCGAGAGGTGAAATCAGTTGCCCGATTGTGGGTGGCTCCGCCCCCCGCGCAGTAGGGTGCCGGACCGCGTGGGTGGCTCCGCCCCCGCGCAGTAGGTGCCGGACCGTGACCGAACCGGACTTCCTGCGCACCACCCGGGCGTCCTACGACGCCGTGGCCGCCGACTGCGCCGAACGCTTCCGCGAGGAGCTGGCGGCCAAGCCGCTCGACCGGGCGATGCTCACCGGGTTCGCCGAACTCGTGCGGGCCGCCGGTGCCGGCGCGGTCGCCGACCTCGGTTGCGGTACCGGCCGAGTGACGGCACATCTGGACGGCCTGGGGTTGTCCGTGTTCGGGGTCGATCTGTCGCCGCAGATGGTTGCGGTGGCCCGGCAGGCGCACCCGGGCCTGCGGTTCGACGCGGGTTCGATGCCGGCCCTGGATCTGCCGGACGGCGCTCTCCTCGGCATCATGGCCTGGTACTCGATCATCCACATCCCACAGGAACAACTGCCGGAGGTCTTCGAGTTCCACCGGGTGCTGGCTCCGGGCGGCCACCTGCTGCTCGCGTTCCAGGCCGGCGACGAGCCGTTGCACCTGACGGAGGCGTTCGGTCACGCGATCTCGCTCGACTTTCACCGGCGGCAGCCGGACAGTGTCGCCGAGCTGCTGAGCCAGGCCGGGCTGGTCATGCGCGCCCGGCTGCTGCGCGAGCGCGACGACGACGGCGACTTCACCGAGAAGACGCAGCAGGCCTTCCTGCTGGCCCGCAAACCGGCCGACGTCAGCGGCCATGACGCCTAGCGGTCCCCACGCGGCACGTCGTCGACGCGTTGGTCATGCGCGGCAGAGCACTTCGCCGTGCGGAACCATGAACCATGCGTCGGCCCGGCCGCCCCACTCCCGCCAGCCGTCGGCGATCGCCGCCAGCTGCCCGGCAGTGGCATGGCCGCCGTCGACAGCGAGCTTCGCGTACACCGACGCGGTTGTACGGTCCGCCCACAGATCGCTCCACCACGCGCGCTCGTCCGGCGTGGCGAAACACCAGGCGGCGGCGGTGGCGGTGATGTTGGTGAAGCCCGCGGCGCGGGCCCAGGACAGCAGCCGGCGACCGGCGTCCGGCTCACCGCCGTTCCCCCGGGCAACCCGGTGGTAGAGCTCCTGCCACTCGTCCAGCGCCGGGACCTCGGGGAACCAGGTGAAGGCGCCGTAGTCGCTGTCGCGCGCCGCGACGACGCCGCCGGGCCGGCAGACCCGCCGCATCTCGCGCAGCGCCCGCACCGGGTCGCCGACGTGCTGCAGCACCTGGTGGGCGTGGACGACATCGAAGGAGTCGTCGGGGAAGTCCAGCGCGTGGACGTCGGCGACCGCGAAGCGGACGTTGTCCCGGCCGCGCACGGCGGCGGTCTCGCGGGCCTGGCGCAGTACGTCCTCGGCGGTGTCGACGGCCGTCACCTGCCCCGGCGCGACCAGCCCGGCCAGATCGGCGGTGATGGTGCCGGGACCGCAGCCCACGTCCAACACGTCCATTCCCGGGCGGAGTTCACCGATGAGGTACGCCGCGGAGTTGGCGGCGGTCCGCCAGCGGTGCGAACGCAGCACCGACTCGTGGTGCCCATGGGTGTAGACGGCGGTCTCCTTCGACATGGCCGGACTCCTTCTGCTGAAGCGGGTACGGCAACGGTACGCCGCTGTTCCGCAATGCGAGACCCATGTCTTGCAATATGGGCACGTCGGACCTCGGACCGCGGCCGTCCTGGCCGAGCGGCTGCACCTCCTCCAGCCGGGGGAGCGGCGTGCGGCTCTGGACCCGGGTGCCCACCGGGAGAGCCGCCTGCCATCTCACCTCCCCGTCCTGTACCCGGCCGCGGCGACGACCTCCGAACGCGCGCGGCCGAGCGCGTCGAGATGCTCCAGCGGTACGAGACCGGAGAACGCCGCCTGCCCGGACCGTACGTGGACCGCGGCGATGCCCGCTGCGTCATGGGTCTGTGCGCGGCGTATCTGCATGCGCTCATGGTGCGCGAAGCAGCCTGAGCCCGTCGGGTCGGGTTTTCCGCGGAGCCTCGAAGCGGCCCCGAGCGCTCAGAGCAGGGCTTGCGGGCGGTAGACCGTGAGCGCCTGGACCTCCTTGTCCACCACCAACTCCTTCGGGGCCACCATGACTTCACCGTCGTACGCCAGCAAAGTGCCCGGCGCGAGCCCGGAGATCCGCAGCTGCCGCAGCTTCTGCGCCGCATGCACCGGCGAGCGGCTCAGCGGACCGGCGAGCGC
Source organism: Streptomyces sp. NPDC000880 (assembly GCF_053599675.1). NCBI lineage: Bacteria > Bacillati > Actinomycetota > Actinomycetes > Kitasatosporales > Streptomycetaceae > Streptomyces > Streptomyces sp. NPDC000880. The sequence goes on from NZ_JBSFMS010000016.1 coordinate 22,932, forward strand.
CGCGGCCAGCAGCCGCAGCCCCGGCCAGCGGCCGCCGTGCACCACCCGGACATCGAGCAGGCCGTCCGCCAGATCCTGACGGCGGCCGGGCGCCGGACCCAGCCGCTGGTAGATGCCGTTCCCGGCGAACAGCAGCCACATCGGGCGCCGCCGGCCCTGGACCTCGGCCTCCAGCGGGTGCTCGCCGCGCAGCACAACCGCAGCCGCGAGCACTCCGGCGGCCCAGCTGCCGATCCGCGGCGACCAGCGCTCGCGGATACGCACCAGCTCCGGATAGACGCCCAGGCTGAAGGTATTGAGGAAATAGCCGGACTCGCCGTCGCCGTCGCCGCCGCCGTCCGGACCCGGCCTGAAACGCCCCAGATCGACCCGGATGGCCTCGCCGCCCTCGACGGCCCGGCAGGTGTCGTCGACCGACTCGACGCCCAGGTCGTACGCGAAGTGGTTGAACGTGCCGCCGGGGAAGACGGCCAGCGGCATCCCGTGCGCGACCGCGACGGTCGCCGCCGTGTTGATCGTGCCGTCTCCGCCCAGAATCCCCAGCGCCCGGCAGCGGCCCACCGCCTTCTCCAGCTCCGCCGACAGCTCGTCGGGCGCGCACTCCACGACCTCGGCGAGCGGCATCGTCTCGCGCACGAGAGCCGCCGAACGCGCCGAGCCCGCCTGCCGGTTGACCACCACCACCAGTCCTTCGCCGCCGGGCAGCGTGGGCGCGTCGGCCTGCGGCCGGCCCGGCGCGGGCAGCTGCGACCTGGTCGGCACCGCGCCCCGTACCGCGAAGGCCGCACCCACGCCCAGAGCCGCGCCCACCAGCACGTCGCTCGGGTAGTGCACGCCCGTGTAGACGCGCGAGAGGGCGACGGACGCGGCCACGGGCGCGACGACCGCGCCCCAGCCCTTCGACTCCAGCGCGACGCCCGTCGCGAAGGCCGCCGCCGACGCGGCGTGCCCGGACGGGAACGACGTCGTGAACGGCTGCCGCTTCAGCCGTCGTATCACCGGCACCGCGTCGAGCACCGGCCGTGCCCTGCGCACCGTGCGCTTGCCGACGGTGTTGATGACGGCGGAAGCGAGTGCGAGCGACGCCACCCCCCGTACGGCGGCCCGGCGCGAGCGTGGCCCCCGCCCCAGTGCCGCTATCCCCGCGGCCGTACCGAACCAGAGCAGCCCGTGATTGGCGCTGCGGCTCAGCCGGGGCAGCACCGGCTCCGCGCCCGGCCAGTGCTGGGTGGCGACGTTGTGCAGCAGCTGCCGGTCCCACCGGCTGAGGTGCGCCGCGATCCGGGTACGGAGCTGCGGCATTGCCTGTGAGGTCTGTGCGTAAGCGTCGGACATGGGTCGCGGGTACCCCGTGGACGGCGTTGTCAAGCGGAAGGCGACCCATTCGGCCACACGTGAGACAGGTCGGCGGAAGGCAGTGCCGGCCGCATGCCGTGCGCCTAGGATCGCGGACATGGTCGTCGACGACATGGACAACTGCGCGCCTCCGGCTGCCGATTCGCGCCGCGCGCTGTCCTGTCCCTGTTCCTGTTGACCTTCTCCCTGCCGGTCGTGTCCCTGCTGACACCGGCGATCCCTTTCCGCGTACACCCCTTCTGCCGAGGAGACCCGCGTTGTCCCCTGCCCTGGACCGCCGTGATCTGCTGAAGCTGCTCGCCGCCGCGCCGGTCGCGGCCCAGTTCGCGGCCGCCGCACCCGCCGTAGCGGCCCCCGCACCCGCCGCTGCGGGCATCGTCAAGCCGCTGCCGCCCGAGCTGTTCACCATCCGCGGCACCAACGCCGAGACCAACTTCCCCGCGCTGCGCTCCACCGCACTGCACACCCCGGTCGGCCACTTCTTCGTACGCAACCACACCTCCACCCCCGTGATCTCCGAGTCGGACTGGAAGCTGACGGTGTGGGGCAGCGGACTCCACGGCCGCCGCCCGGTCGAATTCAGCTACGGCCGGCTCCGGTCCCTGCCCTCCGTCACCCGCACCGCCGTCGTCGAGTGCGCCGGCAACGGCCGCAGCTTCTACGCCACCCAGCAGGGCGAGACCGTCACCGGCACCCCCTGGACCCTCGGCGCGATCGGCGCGGCCCGCTGGCGCGGGGTGCGGCTCGGCGACGTACTGCGCCAAGCGGGCATCTCATCGTCCGCCGTGGACGTCATGCCGCGGGGCCTGGACGACGAGTTCATCAGCGACGGAGTGAATCACGGCCGGGTGCGCCGCCCGCTGCCGGTAGCCAAGGCGCTCGACGATGTGATCCTCGCGTACGAGATGAACGGCGAGCCCCTCCCGTACGACCACGGCTTTCCGGTGCGGGTGATCGTGCCGTCCTGGGTCGGCATCGCCTCCGTCAAATGGCTCGGCGACATCGAGGTGAGCGACACTGCGCTGTCGTCGCCCTGGACCACCGACTTCTACCGCCTCTTCGGCGCGGCCTACCCGCCGGGCGGCAGCGCGCCGCTCAGCAGCCAGACCGTCAAGAGCGCCTTCGAGCTGCCGCTCGGCGCGAGCCTAGAGGCGGGCGAGACCCACCGGCTGACCGGTCGCGCCTGGTCGGCGGCTGCCCCCGTCCGGCACGTCGAGATCAGCACCGACGGCGGAGCGCACTGGCACCGGGCGCAACTGCGCGACACCCCGCGCCGCGACGGCTGGGTCCGCTGGACGGCCGACTGGCTCCCGCGCCGCACCGGCAAGACCGAACTGCTGTCCCGTACTACGGACCGAGCGGGCAACACCCAGCCGGACCACAGCGTCCACAACACCCAGGGCTACCTCTTCGACGCGGTGGTCCGCCACCCGGTCACGGTGGTCTGACTCCCGCCCGTCCGACGCTCCCGCGCGGCGGGCTCGCGCAAACCTCCGTATAAAGGGCTCGTGGGCCGGGCAGTTGTCCCGGGATGCGAGCAGCGGAGGTGACGGCATGCAGCGGACGGCTCCGGAAGACCGCGGCCCCGTCCGATACGGACCGCACGCCCCCGAGTCCGGACTGCCCGTACTGCCCGAGCTCGCCGCGGTGCTCGCGGCCGCATCGGACCGGGCCGCCGGCGAGCCGCCCGGCGGCGGCCCCGAGCTGCGCGAGGCTGCCTGCGGCTACTGGTGGCGGCGCGGGCTGCGCTCGCACCCCGAGGAGCTGGCGGCGGCGTCCGGCGCGCAGGCCCTGCTGTTCGCGCTGATCGGCGCGTACGGCGGGGATGTGCTGATGCCCCGTCCGTGCCCCGCCTGGTGGACTCCGCAGGCCCGGCTGCTCGGGCGGCCCGCCTACCATGTGCCGACCCCGGCGGAGTGCGGCGGCGTGCCCGATCCGTACGCGCTGCTCGAGACCGTACGCAGAGTGCGCGCCGAGGGCGGCATACCCCGTCTGCTGTTGCTCTCCGTCGCCGACGACCCCACCGCGACCGTCGCCCCGCCCGAGATCGTGCGCGAGGCGTGCGAGGCCGCGGTGGGCGAGGGACTGCACATCATCAGCGACGAGACCTGGCGGGACACCATCCACGAGCCGCACGAGACGGTGTTGGTCAGCCCCGCCGAGATGTGCCCCGGCGACGTCACCGTCATCAGCGATCTGGCGGTGGCGCTCACGCCCGACTCCTGGCCGGTGGCCGTCGCCCGCTTCCCGCCCACCGAGGAGGGCGCCGTCCGGCGGGCCAGGACCCTCGACATCCTCACGGCACTCGGCGCGGTGGTGGCGGCACCGATCGCCGCAGCCGCCGCACAGGCACTGGACGAGCCAGGACCGGTCACCGTCAGGGCGCGGCAGGCGGCCGCGCTCCACGCGCGCGTGGCGGCCGCGGCGCACCACAGGGTGCTCGTCTCCGGCGCGCTGGCCCTTCCTCCGCAGGCCGGCCGCCATCTGTACGCGGACCTCGGTCCGCTGCGCGCGCGCCTCGCCGACCGGGGCGTCACCGACTCCATGGAGCTGGAGGAGTATCTGACCCACCGCCTCGGGGCGCCCGTGCCCGGCGGACACCGGTTCGGCGACGAACTGGGCGCGCTGCGCGTGCGGCTGGCCACCGGACCGCTGCTGGGAGCGACTCCCGAGCAGCGGCTGGAATCTCTCACTTCACCGGCACCTCTGGAATTGCCGCATGTGGCCGGGGCGTTGAGCATTCTTGAAACGGCCTTCGACGAACTGCGTTGAACGGAGCCCCGGATGACGGAACAGACGGAGCAGACAGAGCACTCGGGACAGCCCGCAGGCACACCGGGCGGCGTACGGCCCCGCTCCCTCCCCCGCCCTCTCGGCGAGCACCGCCGCTGGCCCAGATCCTTCGCCGACCGGCTGACCGCTCCTCTCCCCGGGGTACGGGCCATGGCCCGCCTCGCCAGGGAGGGCGCGGTGCGCCCCGGCCCCGACGGGCTGAGGGACATTCCGCAGCTGCCCTTCGCTCCGGGGCCGCTGCCCGCCGTGGACACCACGACCGTCGCCGTCACCTGGGCCGGACACGCCAGTTGGGTGCTGAGCATCGGCGGGCTGACCGTCCTCACCGACCCGGTCTGGTCACGCCGGATCCTCGGTACCCCGGCCAGGATCACGCCCGTCGGGGTGCGCTGGGAGGATCTGCCGCCCGTCGACGCGGTGGTTATCAGCCACAACCACTTCGACCATCTGGACGCCCCCACCCTCAAAAGGCTTCCGCGCCACACGCCGGTGTTCGCGCCGGCCGGGCTCGGCCGCTGGTTCCGGCGCCGCCGTTTCACCCGGGTGACCGAACTCGACTGGTGGGAGAGCGCAAAACTCGCCGCCGTCCGCTTCGACTTCGTACCGGCCCACCACTGGTCCAAGCGCACCCTCATCGACACCTGCCGCTCGCTGTGGGGCGGCTGGGTGCTCACCGACCGGCTCGGCCAGTCCGTCTACTTCGCGGGCGACACCGGCTACGGCCACTGGTTCAAGGAGATCGGCCGCCGCCACCCCGACCTCGACCTGGCGCTGCTGCCGATCGGCGCGTACGACCCCCGCTGGTGGCTCAGCGATGTGCACACCGATCCGGAGGAGGCGGTGCGCGCCTTCGAGGACCTCGGAGCGCGGAACATGGCCCCGATGCACTGGGCGACGTTCGTACTCTCCGCCGAGCCGGTCCTCGAGCCCCTCACCAGGGTGCTGGCCGCCTGGGAGCGCACCGGCCGCCCGCGCGAGCAGCTGTGGGACCTGCCGGTCGGCGGCTCACGGCTGCTGGCCGGGTGACCGCCGCACCCTGCGCCACAGCGCCGGAGCCCCGCTGATCACCACCGTCAGCGCCACCGCCACCACCACGCCCTTCCACGGGTCGTCGAACAGAGAGCCGCCCAGAATCCCGATCAGCTGGTACGTCGCCGCCCACGCGAGGCACGCCGGGACAGCCCCGCGGACGAACCCGCGCAAAGGCAGCCTGGCGAACAGACAGGCCAGCATCACCGGGATCCGCCCGGCCGGCACCAGCCGGGAGACCACCAGCACCGTCACCCCGTGCTCGTCGAGCTTGCGCTGCGCCTGCTCGATCCGGTCGGGCGCGGCACGGTCGCGCAGCGCGGCCAGCCACCGGGAGCCGTTCTTGGACCGGACCCCGCGCTGCCCGAGCCAGTACAGCGCCACATCCCCCAGGAACGCGGCGAACGACGCCACCAGAAAGACGAACAGCAGCGTCAGCGGAGCCGTCTGATGGAAGGCCACCACCGTCGCCGAACTGACCACCGCCCCCGTCGGCACCACCGGCACCAGCGATCCCAGCGCCACCAGCAGAAACAGCGACGGGTAGCCGACGGCCTGCTGCGTCGACTCCGGCGGCAGCCCTCCCACGGCTTCCGACAACTGCCCGAGCACATCCGACACCATCGAGCTCACCGGGCGGCCTCCGGTCTGACCCGCTCACCGTGGACCAGCCGGTGCACCGCCACCTGCGGTGCCAGCCGCGCCGCCTTGCGTACGAACTCCTCGCCCGGAGCGTAGAACTCGTGCGGCCGGATCCCGTCCATCCCGATCGGCCAGTACGTGCCGTAGTGCACCGGCACAGCCGCGCGCGGCGCGAGCGAGACCAACGCCTGCGCCGCGCGGTCCGCGTCCAGATGCCCGTGCCCGAGATAGGGCCCCCAGCCACCGACCGGCAGCAGCGCCACATCCACCGGGCCGACCTCGTAGGCCATCGACTCGAAGAGCCCGGTGTCCCCGGCGAAGTACGTACGCGCCTCACCGCTGATCACATAGCCGAGCGCGGGCGAACGGTGCGGCCCGACCGGCAGCCGCCGCCCGTCGTGCAACGCCGGCACGGCCCGCACCACCAGGTCCTCGACCCGCACCTCGTCGCCCGGCGCCACCTCGGTGACCCGCAGCCCGGTCGAGCTGACGAGCCGCCGCAGCCCCGGCACCGAGCGCCCCGCACCGCTCGGCACCACCAGACGGGTTCCGGGAGCGAGCCGGGCCAGCGACGGCAGATGCAGATGGTCGGAGTGCAGATGGGAGACGAGGACGGCCTCGGCCCTCGCGGCCTCGGGCGGCGGCAGCTCACCGCGCCGCCTGCGCAGATGCGCGAGCCGGCGCACGAACAGCGGATCGGTCAGCACCCGGACGCCGGAGTCCTCGACCGTGCAGCTGGCATGACCCCACCAGGTGACCTCCACCGGCACGCAGTGCCTCCTCGTTTCCGCTCGCCGATCCCGTTCGCCCCTCCCGTTCCTCGTACTCGTACGAGCGTAGTTGCGGAGTAGGGTCGGCGGCGACGGCGAGCGTACGGGGGGATGTCCATGGGTGACTTACGAGTGGCGGCGATCGCCAGCCTGACGCCTCTCGAAGAACTCGACCGCGACCCGTTTCTGGTCGACACCCGAAGGCAGCACGCGATGTGCGCCCGCTGGGCCGCCGACAAGGGCTTGGTCGTCACCCGGCAGCTGCTCTTCTACCGGCTGCGGCCCGACCACCACGGGCTGTGGACCGATGTCGTGGCCGGCCACGTGGACATGTTCGTCGCGCCCAACGAGCGAGTGCTCGCACGGGCGTTGACGTCGGTGCGGGGCTTCGTCGCGGAGTGCGAGCGCAGAGGGGTGCCCCTGGAGACCGCGGGCCTGGACGAGCCGGCGTACGACGCGGCGATGAAGGCCAGCGTGCATCGCAGACTCTCCATGCCCACGGCCGGGTACGACGGCTGCTGAATGTGCCGCCCCGGCGCGCCACCGGGTCGCGCTCGCCCCTGTGCCAGGCTGGAGACCTGATCCAGGGGTGAGGTGAAGACAGCGTGGGCCAAGGGCGATGGCGTACGGCCGGCAGAGCCCTGTTGCGCGTGATCATCGTGTGGGCGGTGTCCACGCTCACGATGCTGGCGCTCGCCGGGCTGCTGCCCGACTTCCAGCTGCAGTCCGACGACGGCGACAGCATCACCCGGACCGCCGTCACCGCCGCCTGGGGCGCCGGCGCCTTCGGTCTGCTGACCGCGCTGGTCTGGCCGGTCGTCGTACGTGCCTTGCTGCTCGTACCTGCCCTGGTGCTCGGCCTGTTGGTGTTCTTCCTCAACGGCTCGCTGCTGCTGGTCGCGCTCTGGCTGATCCCCGACGGGCGCGGCGCGGCCGACCCGGAGACCGCGGTCGTCGTCGCCGCCGTGATGTCCGCCGTCGCCTCCGCGACCTCCACCGCGCTCGCCGTCGGCGACGACAACGCCTACCGGCGCAGGCTCTCCCGGCTCGCCGACCGTCGCAGACGGCGACGCGGTGAGGACGGCGCCCGTGCGGGACCGCCCGGCACGGTCTTTCTGCAGCTCGACGGGGTCGGGCACGAGGTCCTGCGGCGCGCGGCCGACGACGGTGTGATGCCCACCGTCGCCGGCTGGATCGGCACGAGCCACCGGCTCACGCCCTGGCGCACCGACTGGTCCAGCCAGACCGGCGCCAGCCAGCTCGGCATGCTGCACGGCACCAACCACGATGTCCCCGCCTTCCGCTGGTACGAGAAGGACAGCGGCCGGGTCATGGTCTGCAACCGGCCCGCGAGCGCCGCCGAACTCCAGCGCCGCGCCATCGAGCGCACCGGCGACGGCGGGCTGCTCACCGTCGACGGAGCCAGCCGCGGCAATCTCTTCAGCGGCGGCGCCGAGGAACTCGCGCTCGTGCTGTCCATGGCCGCCAGACGCGGCCGGGCCACCCGCTCCAGGGCCGGCTACTTCGCGTACTTCTCCGACCCCGCCAACGCCGTGCGCACTGCGCTGTCCTTCGTCGCCGAAGTAGCCCGCGAGATCGGCCAGTCGACGCGGGCGCGGCTGCGCGGCGACCGGCCGCGGGTCGGGCGCGGTGGGCTCTACCCCTTCATCCGGGCGTTCGCGACCGTCGTCGAGCGGGATGTGGTGGTCGCCGCGGTGATGGGGGACATGCTCGCCGGACGCACCGCCGTCTACGCCGACCTCGTCGCGTACGACGAGGTGGCGCACCACTCAGGGCCGCACAGCCGGGACGCGTCGCTGGTGCTCGAACGCCTCGACCGTTCGATCGCGCTGATCGCGAAGGTCGCCGAACACGCGCCCCGCAGCTACCGGATCGTGCTGCTCTCCGATCACGGCCAGAGCCCGGGGGAGACCTTCGAGGGCGCGTACGGACTGACCCTCAAGGACCTCGTGCGCGCGGGTTGCGGGCTGCCCGTCTCGCGCCGGGCGCGACGTTCCAAGAGCGGCGCGGAGGCTCGCGACGCGGCGGGTGACGCCCTGCGGAGCGCGCTGCACCGGCGGCTGGCGGATGGTGAGGACGAGCATCCGGAGCCGGGCTCCGACCCGATCGTGCTCGCCTCCGGGAACCTCGCGCTGATCTCCTTCCCCGACGCGACCGAGCGCCTCAGCCGCGAACAGATCGAGCGCCGCCACCCGGCGCTGCTGAGCACGCTCGCCAACCACCCGGGCATCGGCTTCCTGCTGGTGGGCAGCGAGGAGCACGGCTCGGTGGTGCTCTGCCCCGGGGGCGCGGAGGTGCCCGTCACCGAGCTGTCCGACGACGGGCCGCTGGCGGCCTTCGGCCCGGGCGCGGCCGAAGCCGTACGCCGTACCGACGGCTTCCCGCACGTCGCCGACATCATGGTCAACTCGATGTACGACCCGCGGACGGGCAATGTGCACGCCTTCGAGGAGCAGATCGGCTCGCACGGCGGGCTGGGAGGCGAACAGTCCCAGCCCTTCCTGCTGCCGCCGCTCGACGTGTCGGCGCCCCTCTCGTCGGGTGCGCCGGGCGTGGAACTGGTCGGCGCCGAGCGGGTGCACCGGGTGCTGCGGCGCTGGCTGCGTGAGTGCCAGGGTCCGCAGGTGCCGATCGGGCCGCTGGAGGCGGCCAGGCCGGACGGGCCAGGTCAGGGGTTGCCGTAGAACCCGTCCTTCCGGATACGTTGAGCCGGCTGAGCCCAGGCAGGATCCGCCGGACGAAGGAGTTGGCCCGTTGCGTGCTGTGGTGTTCGAGGAGTTCGGGAAGCCGCTCGAGGTACGAGAGGTGCCCGAGCCCGCGCTGTCCAGCGCCGGTGCTGTGATCAGGGTCGAGGCCACGGGGCTGTGCCGCAGCGACTGGCACGGCTGGATGGGGCACGACAGCGACATCACCCTCCCGCACGTCCCCGGCCACGAACTGTCCGGAGTGATCGAGTCCGTGGGCGACGACGTCGCCAATTGGCTCCCCGGGGACCGGGTCACGGTGCCGTTCATCTGTGCCTGCGGCCGGTGCGCGGCGTGCGCGCGCGGCGCCCAGCAGGCGTGCGAGCGCCAGGAGCAGCCCGGCTTCACCCACTGGGGGTCTTTCGCCGAGTACGTCCCCGTCCACCACGCCGACACCAATCTGGTGGCCTTGCCCGAGTCGATGTCGTTCGCCACGGCCGCGAGCCTGGGCTGCCGGTTCGCGACCGCCTTCCGGGCCGTTGTGGGCCAGGGCCGGGTGCGGCCGGGGGAGTGGGTCGCCGTGCACGGCTGCGGCGGAGTGGGCCTGTCCGCGGTGATGATCGCCGCGGCGTGCGGGGCCAGGGTCGTCGCGGTCGACGTCTCGCGGGGCGCGCTGGAACTGGCCCGGACGTTTGGCGCCCAGGTGTGCGTGGACGCCTCCGCGCTGACCGGAAGCGTCGCCGATGCGGTCCGCGAGGCCACCGGCGGCGGCGCGCATCTCTCGCTGGACGCCCTTGGCGCGCCGGTGACCTGCGTCAACTCCGTCCAGAGCCTGCGCCGCCAGGGCCGCCATGTGCAGGTCGGCCTGCTGCCCCAAGGCGTACAGCTGCCGATGGACCGGGTCGTCCCGCTGGAGCTGGAGATCCTGGGCAGCCACGGCATGGCAGCGCATGCGTACCCGGAGATGATGGCGATGGTCGCCTCCGGCGCTCTCCGTCCCGACCTGCTGGTGACGACGGCGATCGGCCTGGATGACGTGCCCGCGGCGCTGGCCGCCCTGAGCAGCGCCTCGGGGACCGGCGTCACCGTGATCACCCCGCACGCGGCGGTGAATTCGGCGTAATGGGCGTACCCCGGTAGGGCGGATCTCGGCCCTACCGCGGCACGGCGTGGCACTTCCTGGGCAGGCAGTGTGCAGTGGACGCATCCAGGAGGTCGCGTCGCCATGAACCTGCCCCACTCCCAGCCTCTCGCTGCCGCCGCCCGCGCGGCCACGCGCCGGACCGCGGCGGTCGTCGTGCTGGTGCTGCTGGCTCTTCTCGGTACGTCCTTCGGCTCCGGCGTCGCGGCGACCGGGGGCGCCGCGACCTGGGCGCTCGCCTCCGCGCCCGCCCCGGCGGGCGGCGACCAGCCGGAGGAGACCGACACCGACGTGTCACCCGCGGGCTCCGGCCTGGCCCGTCCCGTGGCACGGTACGTCGCGCCGGACACCCAAACGGGTCTGGCGACGGCCGAGCCCGTCCCGTACCGCCCTGGCAGGAGCCGGCAGGCGGAACTCGCCCTCCCGCTGCGCGCCGTGCGCTGTGTGGTCCTGCGCTGCTGACAACCACCGACACCCATCCGTAGCCATCAGCCACTTCACACCGCGAGGTGCACAGCCATGCCCATCGACCCTCTCGCAGCGCTCAACGCCATGATCCGCGCCGAAGCCGCCCGCTCCTCTGAACCGGAGGACGGGCCCCATACCGCCGATCCCGATACCGAAGCCGGCGGATCGGCATCCGACGAACACCGCGCGGCATCCGGCGACGGCGCCCCCTGACCTCTGCGGCCATCGGCGGTACCCCCTCACCCGGGGGCCGGGCCGCCCCTCGCGCCCAACGCCGGGAGGCTGAAGCCGGTGAGTGGCCACCGCACCGATGCCGTGGCCACTCCCGCGTCGAGGGGCCGTTCACCCACGCCTGCCATGCCTCGGCGGCTCCCGTATGGAAGACGAACCGTGGATCGTCGCGCGGCTCCCGTCGGAGGCCGTCGGCCGGGCCGATGATGTGGAACGTCAGCTTCTTGCCGCTCGGAAACACGTCCCGTATCTCATCGAGGGTCAGCTCCCAGTCGTCGGCGAGGGTGCTGACATCCACGAAGAGCGCGGTGAACCCTTCGGCCTCACGCAGCCGCAGCAACCGCCTGAGCATCGGAGCCGTGGACCTGGCCAATCGGCCGCCCACAGCGATCCACACCTGTGGTCCGTCCACCGCCAGTACTCGTACCCGTATGGTCGCTCGCACCTTGCCCCCAGCAGCCGGGTCCGGCGCACCGCCGACCGGTGCGCCGCCGCACGACTGGTATTCGGGGCGGGGCGAGCTCCGGATTGCTCAGGATCCGGCCGCCCGGCGGCCGGGCGGATCGTCGAGCGGACACTCGCTGAGCAGCGTGCGCGGATCGGCCGGTTCCGGGCGGGCCAGCGTGCGGCTGGACACCGGCTGCTTGCCGTGTCCGATCCATGCCTCCAGGGCGGTGAACGCCGAGCGGTGACAGGGCGTCAACGGCCGCAGCCTGTCCGGAAAGACGTCGTAGAGCGAGTCGACGTGCGTGCCGCCTTCGACGCGGTAGTAGCGGAAGAGCCCGCCGCGTCCGGCGTCGCGCACCATCTTTGCGTACACATCGGAGTCACGGCCGATGGGCAGCAGCATATCGAGGGTGCCGTGCAGGGTGATCAGCGGTTTGCCGATCCGGCCGGTCAGCTCGATCGACGCGACGGCCCGGCGCACCTCGGGCGGCCGGGACGCGTAGTCGTAATCCGCGTCACACGCGCGCGTGCCAGGTGCGCAGTACGGAGTTCCCGCCTCGGTCTCCCCGTCGTAGCCCGGGTCCAGCTCCTCCCGGTAGATCCGCTGGGTCAGATCCCAGTAGTACTGATGGTGGAAGGGCCACAGAAACTCGGACCCCGCCGGATACCCGGCGGCGACCATTGCCCTGTGTGCCTCGTCCGCGCCCGGGCCGCCGGAGGCGTACACGGGATAGTGGCGCAGCGCGGGCGGCAGGAAGGTCAGCAGATTCGGTCCGCTCGCCCGCCAGAGTGTCCCCTCCCAGTCGACGCCGCCGTCGTACAGCTCGGGGTGGTTCTCCAACTGCCAGCGCACCAGATAGCCGCCGTTGGACATGCCGGTGGCGAGCGTGCGGGACGGCGGGCGGTGGTAGCGCTGGGCCACCACCGCGCGGGCCGCCCTGGTCAACTGCGTGACCCGGTCGTTCCATTCGGCGATCGCCGCGCCCGGCGCGGCGCCGTCGCGGTAGAAGCCCGCGCCCGTGTTGCCCTTGTCGGTGGCGGCGAACGCGTAGCCGCGGGAGAGGACCCAGTCGCCGATGGCGCGGTCGTTGGCGTACTGCTCGCGCACGCCGGGGGAGCCCGCGACGACCAGGCCGCCGTTCCAGCGGTCGGGCAGCCGGACGACGAACTGCGAGTCGTGGCTCCAGCCGTGGTTGGCATTGCCGGTCGAGGTGTCGGGGAAATAGCCGTCTATCTGGATGCCGGGCACCCCGCTGGGCGTGGCCAGTCCCGCCGGGGTCAGCCCGGCCCAGTCGGCCTGATCGGTATGTCCGGAGGCGACCGTCCCGGCCGTCGTCAACTCGCCCAGACAGGAGACCTCTTGACGCTCGGCGCCGGGCATGTGCAGCCGCGCGATCCGCGCACAGCGGTGCTCCGTTTCCGGCTGCTGCCGGGCGACGGCCGGTGCGGCGGTGACGGCGAGCAGCAGCGCGGCCGCGTACGGAAGGACGAAGCGCAAGGGGAAACCTCCTGGGGGGTGTACGGACCTTGGGTCAAGGGCAGTTGCTGTCGGCGACGACGTAGTAGCCGGCCGGGGATTCCTTCAGCGTGTGGGTGACGAAGGTGTTGTAGAGGCCCATGTTCTGCGCGGACCCCTTGGCGTACGCATAGCTGCCGTCGGTGGTGGCCCGCCCCGCTGCCACCTGGTGGTAGTTGTCGGTCGTCCAGCAGGCCGCCGCGGAGCCGGTGGTGACAGCCCTGACCGGCGCGGAGCGTGCGCCTTCGGCCCCGTTCGTGTCGCGGGCGGCCACGCTGTAGTCGTGGCCCGTGCCCGGGCTCAGCCCCGTGTCCGTGAAGGGCGGGCCCGCCGGAGTGGCGACACGCGCCCCGTCCCGGTACACCGCGTAGCCCGCCGCACCCGCAACCGCATTCCACTTCAAGGTGATTGAGGTGTCGGTGGCTCCCGTGGCCGCGAGCCCGCCCGGCGTCGGCAGGCCGCCGGGATCCGGCGTGGAGCCGCTCAGGCCGAAGAACTCGTTGATCCAGTAGCTGGAGCAGATCGAGTCGATGAAGTTCGCGGTGCCTCTCTGACCGCACTGCTGCGGCCCGCTGCCCGGGTCAACCGGCGTGCCGTGGCCGATGGCGGGCACCCGGTCGACCTCGACGACGACCCTGCCGTCGGCCCCCAGATACTGCTCCCGGCGCGTCTGGTTGGGCCCGATCGTGGACGTGCGGTCCGGGTTCTGGTCCACCCCGTGCACGGCGGTCCACTGGTCCCGCAGCTCATCCGCGTTCTTCGGGGCGACCGTCGGGTCATTGTCGCCGTGCCAGACCGCCACCCGGGGCCACGGCCCGGCGTACCCGGGATAGGCGTCGCGGACCCGCTGCGCCCACACCGCCGGCGTACGGTCCACGCCCGGGTTCATGCAGGTGAAGGCCCCCGTGTCCTTGGTGCAGTCGTACGGCAGCCCGGCGATCACCGCCCCCGCCTCGAAGACGTCGGGGTAAGCGGCGAGCATGACCGCGGTCATGCCGCCCCCCGCCGAGAGCCCGGTGACGTACGTACGCGCCGCATCGGCCCCGTACGCGCTCTCCGCATGGGCGACCATCTGCCGGATCGACGCGGCCTCGCCCTGCCCGCGCCGGTTGTCGGCCGTCTGGAACCAGTTGAAGCAGCTGTTGAGGTTGTTCGCCGACGTCGTCTCGGCGAGCACCAGCACAAACCCGTGCCGGTCGGCGAACGTCGTCAGTCCGGAGTTGTCGGCGTAGACCTGGGCGCTCTGGGTGCAGCCGTGCAGGGCGACCACGACCGCGGGATGCGCGGGGAGAGCGGCCGGCCGGTACACGTACATGTTCAGAGCGCCCGGATTGGCGCCGAAGCTGCCCACCCTCTGCAGGGGTACGGCCGCATGCGCGGCGGGCGCGGGGGCGAACCACACAAGGGCCGCGAGCAGAACGAGGACAGTGCCCATGCCGGCCGGCTTGGGGTGTTTGCGCAACCGCAACCGCAACCGCATCCGCATCCGAGACCTCCCGCAGGCGTACCGATGTGCCGGTCACAGTAGGAACCGGCCGGTCGCCGGCGGAATGGTGACGCGACCCATAGCGAGGGCCGCGGACGGCAGTGCACGGACCGTTGCCCGTGCGGCGTACGCCTGCTAAGAGCGAGGCTCGCCTCCGCCCACCCTGAGCGTCCCATCCTCTCGTCATTACCTCGCACGTAATCGACGCCCCCCGCTTCGCTCGGCACCCTTGCGGTACCGGAACTCGGGCGGCGCACTCCGTCCGAGGTTCGGTTCCCCGACCAGCCCGTACGACGTCGATGGAGGCTGATTCGCCATGTCCGCAACTCTGCTCGCCGGCATCTCCCGCACCACTGAGCCGCAGACGATGCTGCGCCGGTTCCTCGCTCTCGACGCCCTCGTCACCGGCGTCAACGGACTGGCGTACGTCGCGGCATCCGGCCCTCTCGGTCGGCTCCTCGGGGTCGACGCCACCGTCCTGGTCGAACTGGGCGTATTTCTCGCTCTGTTCGGGGCCGGAGTCGGCTTTCTCGCCACCCGTCGGCAGCCGCCGCAGCTGCCCGTGAAGGTCGTCGTCGACGCGAATCTGCTGTGGGCCGTCCTCAGCATTGCCGCGCTCGCGCTCTGGTTCGAGCCGACCACGGCCGGCGCCGTCTGGATCCCGTTGCAGGCGCTGACCGTCGCCGGTTTCGCGGTCCTGCAGTGGTCCGCGCTGCGCGCCGCCACTAGGGCGTGAGTGACTGCAGGTACTTGACCGTCGCCGGGTCGGCCGGGAGAAACGTCTCGATCGCCAGTTCGGCGACGGTCACATCCATGGGGGTGTTGAAGGTCGAGATGGACGACACGAAGGACAGCACCTGGCCGTCGTGCTCGATCCGCAACGGAAGCGCGAGGTAGGGGTACGGGGTGGGGTCCTCCCGGTCCTTCGGTCCGGCGCCGGTCTCCGTGATCTCCGTGATCTCCGGAAGGGGATAGGCGGCGACCTCGTCGTACAGCTCGCGCAGCTGCTCGGAGCGGGCCGGCGCGATCTGGCGTTCCATCTGGGCCAGCAGATGGCCGCGCCACTCCCGCAGATTGCGGATCCGCGGGGACAGCCCCTCCGGGTGGAGCGTGATCCGCATGGCGTTCAGCGGCGGCGTGAGCAAATGCTCCGGCAGGCCTTCGAGGAGCATCGCGATACCGCGGTTGGCGGCCACCACGGTGTACGTGCCGTCGACGACGACCGCCGGATACGGCTCGTAGCCCTGCAACAGCCGCTCCATGCCCTCGCGCAGTGCCCCCATCGCCGGGTCGTCGAGGGAGGTCTCGGCATACCGGGGCGCGTAACCGGCCGCCAGCAGCAGGGCGTTGCGCTCCCGTACGGGGACATCGAGGTGCTCCGCGAGGCGCAGGATCATCTCCTCGCTCGGGCGGGAGCGTCCCGTCTCGATGAAGCTGATGTGGCGGGCTGACGAGTCGGCACGCAGGGCCAGCTCCAGCTGGCTGATCCGCTGCCGCTCGCGCCAGCCGCGCAGCAGCGGCCCTACTCCCGTGCCGGACTCGACAGTTGTCATACCCCGAAAGGTAGTACGGCAGGAAGAGCCCCGCCCGGACGGGGGTTTCCGGCCGGGGCGGCAAGAGGTGGGTGCGAACGGCGGTCGCCTCTCGGCGAAACGCTCCACAGGGCTTCAGCCGAACGATCGTCCCTGTGGGCAAAAGGTGAGGCCCG
This sequence comes from Streptomyces sp. NPDC000880, assembly GCF_053599675.1. Lineage (NCBI taxonomy): Bacteria > Bacillati > Actinomycetota > Actinomycetes > Kitasatosporales > Streptomycetaceae > Streptomyces > Streptomyces sp. NPDC000880. Next base: position 39,224 of record NZ_JBSFMS010000016.1, read on the forward strand.
GGGACACTGTCCCATCCACACCCACGTATAGATGAACGGTAAAGCGTGGCGGCGCGTTCCGCGGCACCCCAGGCCCCGCTGTGACATGCCTTACGCCTATTACTGGCCACTGCCCCGCGGCACCACTGTCGCCGGCACCGACGGTAGCGGGTACCAGTAGGCCGAGACCACGCCCGCGCGGCGGCCCGCCGGCGCGTCGACGCTGTGGATGCGATGCACCGGCACGGTGCGCAGACGCCGGTTCAGGTGTCGGCGGTGACCTGGTACCGCGTACGGGACCAGCGGATCAGGGCGAGAGCGGTGACGACGGCGAACAACAGCGCGGAGAGCAAGGCGAGCGTGAAGGCCGTCAGCAGCATCGGCCCGCTTACCGGCACCAGCGCCTGGCCAGTCCACCAGCGCCGGGTCGCCGGCCACGAAAAGTCGAGCCCGGAGGGCCCGGAGCCCGCACCGTACGGCACCTCGCGACCCGTGGACCCGCGCCGCCGACCCCCGCGCAGAGCAGCGACCCGCGCGCAACACGTGCGCCTCCCGCCCCCGCCGTGCACCATGGCCCCATGCTGCTGGCCCGGCTCGTCGACGTGTCCCGAGAAGTCGCCGCCACCTCCGCGCGGTCGCGGAAGATCGCCGCGCTCGCCGGGCTGTTCGCCGACGCGCAGCCTGACGACGTCGCCCTCGTCATCGCGTACCTCGCCGGGCGCGTCCCGCAGGGCCGCATCGGCGTCGGCTGGAGCGTGCTCAAGGAAGCCGTACCGCCCGCCGGTGTCCCGAGTCTGAGCGTCGCCGACGCGGACGCCGCGTTCACCCGTCTCGCCGAGGTCACCGGATCCGGTTCCCAGGCCGAGCGCAAGCGCCTCGTGCGGGAGCTCATGGCCCGCGCCACCGCCGAGGAGCAGGAGTTTGTGATGCGGCTGCTGATGGGCGAGGTACGACAGGGCGCGCTCGACGCGATCGCGCTGGAGGGCGTCGCCCAGGCCGCCGGCGTGCCCGCCGCCGATGTGCGGCGGGCCGTGATGCTGGACGGGTCGCTGCCCCGCGTCGCCCGCGATCTGCTCGCCGAGGGGCCCGCCGCGCTCCAGCGGTTCCAGTTGCGCGTCGGCAGCCCCGTGCTGCCGATGCTCGCCCACACCGCGAAGTCGGTCACCGAAGCGGTCGACGCGCTCGGCACCGCCTGCGTGGTCGAGGAGAAGCTCGACGGCATCCGCGTCCAGGTGCACCGCAGCGGTGAGGACATCCGGATCTACACGCGGTCCCTCGACGACATCACCGCCCGTCTACCCGAAGTCACGGACGCCGCCCGGCGGATGACGGGCGACCAGTTCATCCTGGACGGAGAGGTGATCGCCCTGGACGCCACCGGTCGCCCCGTCCCCTTCCAGGACATCGCCTCCCGTGTCGGCTCCCGCGTCGACGTGGACGCGGCACGCGCCGCGCTGCCCCTGTCGCCTGTCTTCTTCGACGTCCTCGCCGCCGACGGGGAGCCCACGCTCGACCTGCCCGGCAGCGAACGGCGCACCGTCCTCGCCCGCCTCGTCCCCGAGCCGATGCGCGTACGCCGCGCGGTCGTCGAGGACCCCGCATCCGCCCAACAGGTCGCCGACGCCGAGGAGTTCTTCGCCGAGACGCTGCGCCGAGGCCACGAGGGCGTCCTCGTCAAAGCCCTCGACGCGCCGTACGTCGCGGGCCGCAGAGGCCGCTCGTGGCTCAAGGTCAAACCCGTCCACACCCTCGACCTCGTCGTCCTCGCCGCCGAGTGGGGCCATGGCAGACGCACCGGCCTGCTCTCCAACCTCCACCTCGGCGCACGCGCCGCCGACGGTACGTACGTCATGCTCGGCAAGACCTTCAAGGGCCTCACCGACGAGATGCTGCGCTGGCAGACGCAGCGACTGCGCGAACTGGCCGTCGACGACGACGGATTCACCGTCACGGTCAGTCCCGAACTCGTCGTGGAGGTCGCCTTCGACGGCGTGCAGCGCTCCCCGCGCTACCCGGCCGGCGTCACCCTGCGCTTCGCCCGCGTACTGCGCCACCGCCCCGACAAGCCGGCCCAGCAGGCCGACACCATCGAGCAGGTCCTGGACTCGCGCGGCTGAACCGCGCACCCCGCACTCAGCGCAGGCCCATCACCTTGTCGGCGAAGGCGGTGAGGTTGCCGACCGTACGGGTGATCCGCTCGTCCAGGGTGAGGGTCTCCTCGTGGAGGCCGCCGCGCAGCTTGGGCTGCTTCCTGCCGCGGATGTACAGCGAGCAGGCGAGGTCCGCGCAGAGATACGTGCCAACGGTGTTCCCCTCCCGCCCCGCCGCGCCGGCCAGCGGGGCGGCGAAGAGGGTCACCCCGGACGAGGCGTGTCCCGTGAGGCAGGCATGGCACATGCTGGACTTGACGGCGCTGGTCCGTCCGGTCGACGGCACCCGCAGGGTGACGCCGACAGGGCCGTTTGCGCGCGGGAGGACGATATGCGCCCGCAGCGGGGCACCCGGATCGGTCCAGCCGAGGAAGTCGAGGTCCTCCCAAGGGAGTTCGGCGAAGTCCATCGGGAGCTTCAGGCGGGTCGCCTCGCCCTTCGTACAGTTGACGAAGGATCCGCGTATCTGCTTTTCGGTCAGAGCTTCCACCGGTGGAACGTACACAGAGCGCCGTCGGACGGGCATCCCATTTATGGTGGCCGAAGCCGCCGCCGTTTTCTGAAGGGATCCGGGTCATGCCCACAGAGCCGCTGTCGCAGAAGGACATCGAGGACCGCTTGCGGGAACTTCCCGGCTGGTCCCTTCAGGGCGACCGCATCGCCCGCGCGTACCGCCTCTCCACGCACTTCGCGGCAACCGCGATGGTCGTGCACATCGCGCAGATCCAGGACGAGCTGAACCACCACTCGGATCTGACCCTCGGCTACAACACGCTCGCCCTGTCGGTGAACTCCCACGACGCGGGCGGCGCGGTCACCGAGAAGGACTTCGAGCTCGCCCAGCGGGTGGAGCAGATCGCCCCGGGGCACGGCGCGAACTGACGAGCCGTACATGCCGGCCGGCCGCACCCGCCGTGCTCATGAGCCCGGCGGCGCCGGTACGCGCGCCGGCCGAGCGGTACGCCTCCGGATGACGGTCAGGGGCCCGGGCCAGTACGGGCCCAGGCCCCTGCGCCCTCCTGATCAGGCGTTCCACGCGCCCGACTCCGCCGTGTGCCGGGCGAAGCCCACGAAGTCCTCCGGCGCGCGGCCGGAGGCGTCGCTTTGCCGAAACCGCAACAACAGTCGCCGTAACCGCACTGCCGCGCGAACCTTGAGTCCATGAGCCATCACCACGACACGACGCATATCGACTGGGACGAGTTCGGCCCGCTGCTGGAGCGCGGGGCGGAGCTCCAGAGTCCTCTGTACCGCCAGGCCGCCGCCTGGCTGGGCGAGCTGCTGCCTGCGGCCGGCGTCCGGCGGATCCTCGACATCGGCAGCGGCCCGGGAGTGCTGACCACGCTGCTCGCCGAGGCGTTCCCGTACGCCGAAGTGGTCGCCGTGGACGCCACCGAGCCACTCCTCGCCCGGGCCCGCGCTCGTGCGGAGGACGCCGGGCTTGGCGACCGCATCCGTACACTCCATGCCGAACTCCCGGACAAAATCGAGGAGTTGGGCGAGGCGGATCTGATCTGGGCCGGCAACTCGGTGCACCACATCGGCGACCAGCGCGCCGCGCTCGCCGGCTTCGCCCGGCTGCTGCGCCCGGGCGGGCTGCTCGCGTTGGCCGAGGGCGGGCTGCCCTCGCGTCACCTCCCGCGCGACATCGGCATCGGTGAGCCGGGGCTCGAGGGCCGGATCGAAGCGGCCCTGGGCGAGTGGTTCACCCGGATGCGGGCGGAGCTGCCGGGCACGAAGGACGAGGTCGAGGACTGGCGGGCGCTGCTCGGAGCGGCCGGTCTCACGCCGAGCGGGACCCGTTCCTTCCTGCTCGACATCCCCGCGCCGGTGCCTGAGGTGGTGCGCGAACAACTCGTCTCCGCCTTCGCCTGGCAGCGCAAGATCATGGACGGCCTGCTGTCGGCCGAGGACCTCGCGCTGGTCGACCGGCTGCTGGACCCCGAGGACCCGCAGGGACTGCGGCACCGCCCGGACGCGTATCTGCTCACCGCGCGCACGGTGCACACCGCCCGCCGGGGCTGAATCAGGGGCAGGATGACCCCATGGCCAAGAAGTGCAAGAAGTCCAAGAAGTCCGCGGCGTCCACCTCGCTGCTGTCCCTCTGGTCGAAGGACTCCGTGCTGTCGATCGGCTCCGTCGGCTCGGTGCTCTCCATCGGCTCCGTCGGCTCGGCGCTGTCGGTCGGATCGGTCGGCAGCGCGCTGTCGGTCGGCTCGATCGGATCCAGCCAGTCGCTGTTCTCGGCGGGGTCGTGGATGAGCACGGGGTCGATGCTGTCCGCGCAGTCGCGGTGGTCCGCGCTCTCCCGGCGCTCCTCCCACGGCTTCCTGGCCGCGGGCGCGGTCGGCGCGGGTGCGGTCGCCGTAGCCGTCGCCGGAGCGGTGCTCCTCTGGTCAGGGAGTGACGGGCTCCAACTGCCACGACTGGCCGGGTGAGTCGGTGTCCTCCCATTGCTGCACATTCGCGCCTTCGTCCATGCTGCCGTCGGCGACCTCGAGCAGCAGCCCGCTGACGAAGCTGACGATGGCGACGGCGCCCGGCGCGTCCAGTTGCCGCTCGTCCTCGCCGCCGCAAGGCGTTCGCCGAAGGCTGCGTCCGAGGAGCGCGGCCGTGATAACGACACATCGCCGCCCGGCATGAACCGGGCGGCGATGTGTCGTTCAGGCAGCGATCAGGCGCCGTAGGAGAACGTCGCCGGGTCGGGGCCGAGCCGCTTGCCCTCGTCCAGCGCCGCGAACGCCGCCAGATCGTCGGCGTCCAGCTCGAAGCCGAACACGTCGAGGTTCTCCTTGATCCGGGACGGGGTCACGGACTTGGGGATCACGATATTGCCGATCTGCAGATGCCAGCGCAGCACCACCTGGGCGGGGGTGCGGCCGTGCTTCCGCGCGACCGCGACGACCGTCGGGACCTCCAGGAGGCCCTTGCCCTGGCCCAGCGGGGACCAGGCCTCGGTCTTGATGCCGTGCCTGTCGTGGAAGGCGCGCAGCTCGCCCTGCTGGAGCTGCGGGTGCAGCTCGATCTGGTTCACGGCCGGGACGACCGAGGTCTCGCCGATCAGGCGCTCAAGGTGCTCCGGAAGGAAGTTGGAGACGCCGATCGCCTTGGCGCGGCCGTCCGCGTAGATCTTCTCGAAGGCCTTGTACGTGTCCACATAGGCGTCCTTGGACGGCAGCGGCCAGTGGATCAGGTACAGGTCGACGTAGTCGAGGCCCAGCTTGTCCAGCGAGGCGTCGAAGGCGCGCAGGGTCGAGTCGTAACCCTGGTCGCTGTTCCAGAGCTTTGTGGTGATGAAGAGTTCCTCGCGGCGGATGCCGGAGGCGGCGACGGCACGGCCGGTGCCCTCTTCGTTCTCGTAGATGGCCGCAGTGTCGATGCTGCGGTAGCCGGCCTCCAGGGCCGTGGCAACCGCCTGCGCCGCCTCGTCATCGGGCACCTGCCAGACACCGAAACCGAGCTGCGGCATGGCGACGCCGTTATTGAGGGAGATGGAGGGGACCTTGCTCACGAGCCTTCGATCCTTACGTCGTCGGTTGGTACTGCCAGGATCAACGATCACGCTTGCGGACGCATTCCCGACCTCGAAGTTGGCCTGATACAGCTCCGGCCTTATCGGTCCGGACCATTGACCGAGTCTCGTCAAGACACAACTCCATGGCTGGGCCCTGCGCAACCGGGACGCCCCGGCAGCGCAGTCGCGGCGGGACTGCCGCAGCTCGCGACTGGCGCGCCCCCCGGCGAGCACGTGCTCAGCGGTAGAGCGCGTCCACCTCGACCGCGTAGGCCGCCTCGATCGCCTTCCGCTTGAGCTTCAGGGACGGGGTGAGCAGCCCGAGCTCCTCGCTGAAGGGGTGCGCGAGTATCCGGAACGTACGGATCGACTCCGCCTTCGACACCAGGGTGTTGGCGGCCACCACCGCCCGGCGGATCTCCATCTCCAGATCCGGGTCCCGCACCAGCTCGGTCGGTGGAAGCGGCGCCTTGTTCTGCATGGCGAGCCAGTGGTCGACGGCCTCCCGGTCCACGGTGACCAGGGCCGCGATGTACGGACGGTCATTGCCGACGACAATGCACTGGGCGACCAGCGGATGGCTGCGCACCCGCTCCTCCAGGCCCACGGGCGAGACACTCTTGCCGCCCGAGGTCACCAGGATCTCCTTCTTGCGCCCGGTGATGGTCAGATAGCCGTCGTCGTCGAGCGCCCCGAGATCGCCGGTGGCCAGCCAGCCGTCGTGCAGCACGGCGTCGGTGGACTTCGGGTCGCCCAGATATCCGGAGAAGACATGGGCGCCGTGCAGCCACACCTCGCCGTCCTCCGCGATGTGCACCGTGGTCCCGGGGATCGGCTGGCCGACCGTGCCGTACCGCGTGCGCTCGGGCGGGTTCGCCGTCGCCGCCGCGGTCGACTCGGTGAGTCCGTATCCCTCGAAGACGGTGACGCCCGCACCCTCGAAGAAGAGGCCGAGCTGCCGGTTCATGCCGGAGCCGCCAGACATCGCGTGCCGGACGCGGCCGCCCATCGCGTCGCGGACCTTGCCGTACACGAGCTTCTCGAAGAGCTGGTGCTGCAACCGCAGTCCGGCGGATGGGCCGGGGCCGAGCCCGCAGGCCCGGTGCTCCATCGCCTCCGCGTACCTCACCGCCACATCGACGGCCTTGTCGAAGGGGCCCGTCTTCCCCTCGGCCTCGGCCTTGCGGCGGGCGGCGTTGAAGACCTTCTCGAAGATGTACGGCACGGCCAGGATGAACGAGGGCCGGAAGGCCGCCAGATCCGGCAGCAGGGCGCTCGCCTGGAGCACCGGCTGATGGCCGAGCTTGACCCGGCCGCGTACCGCCGCGACCTCGACCATCCGCCCGAAGACATGCGCGAGCGGCAGAAAGAGCAGCGTGGATGCCTCGTCGCCGGGCTTGGAGTGGAAGACCGGCTCCCAGCGGTCGACCAGGGTGTCGGTCTCGAACATGAAGTTGGCGTGGGTGATCACACAGCCCTTGGGGCGGCCGGTGGTGCCGGAGGTGTAGATCACGGTGGCGACCGAGTCGGGGGTCACCGCCCGCCGGTGCCGGTGCACCACCTCGTCGTCGATGCGGCCGCCCGCCCGGAACAGGTCGTCGACCGCCCCGGCGTCCAGCTGCCAGAGCCGATTCAGCTGCGGCAGCCGGTCGATCACCGAGCCGACAGTCATGGCGTGGTCCTCGTGCTCCACCATGCACGCGGACACCTCGGCGTCGTACAGTATCCAGAAGACCTGCTCGGCGGACGAGGTGGGGTAGATCGGGACGGACTGGGCGCCGACCGTCCAGAGCGCGAAGTCGAAGAGCGTCCACTCGTAGCGCGTAGGGCACATCAGCGCGACACGGTCCCCGAACCGCACACCGTGCGCGATCAGTCCCTTGGCCAGCGCCAGCACTTCGTCGCGGAACTGCGCGGAGCTCACGTTCTGCCAGTTGCCCGCCGCGTCCTTGCGGCCGAGAGCGACCCGGTCAGGATCGTCCGCGGCATGGTCGAAGACCGCGTCCGCAAGTCCGCCGACCTGAGGCGCTGCGGCCATGGGTGGGACAGTGAACTCGCGCAATGGCTGCTCCTTGTGGCGCTCCCCGCACAGCGCCGTGACGCTACCCCACCCGGCGGCCCGGCGGGAGAGCCTTTCAGAACTGTGGACGAATGGCATCACCACAGGTCAGCAGCGCATATCCGGCCACATGCGGAAGGCTCGGACGAGGTTCTGACCCTAGAGTAAGTAAGCTGCGCCGGAATCTCCACCGAATCTGTACGGTGCGATCACCGCCGCTCTCTACGAGGACGGGATCTTGGTCCGTACCTTCCCGGGACAACCAGGGCGAGCGGGGCAACGGGCGCGGGTGGTGATCGTACTCAGTGGCCGACCGGTCCGTGCAGCCGGTCACCGCTCGCCAGGATCGCGGAGGCCAGCGCGTCGGCTGCCTCCTGCGCCGCGTTCCGGCGGCGGCCGTGCAGCAGTACGAAGTCCACCGTGCCCAACTCCGGCAGCCCGGCGCGGTCGTGGACCGGCACCAGGCCCGGCGGGACCAGTCCGCGGCTGTGGGCCATCACGCCGAGACCCGCGCGGGCGGCGGCGACCAGGCCGCTGAGGCTGCCACTTGTGCACGCGATGCGCCACGGGCGGCCGTGCCGCTCCAGAACGTCGAGCGCACGGGCCCGGGTCACGGCCGGCGGCGGGAAGAGGATCAGCGGGACCGGGCGATCCGGATCGACGCGTACGCCGTCGGCCGAGATCCAGATCATGCGATCGCGCCAGACCAGCTCGCCGTGCGATTCGCCCTCCCGGCGCTTGGCGAGCACCAGATCCAGCCGACCCGCAGCCAACTGCTGGTGCAGCGTGCCGGACAGCTCGACGGTGAGCTCCAGATCGACCTGGGGGTGATCGCGCCGGAACGACTCCAGGATCTCCGGGAGCCGGGTCAGCACGAAGTCCTCGGACGCCCCGAAACGCAGCCGCCCGCGCAGCCGCGTACCCGTGAAGAACGCGGCCGCGCGCTCGTGCGCGCGCAGGATCGTCCGGGCGAAGCCGAGCATCGCCTCGCCGTCCTCGGTGAGCTCCACGCTGTGCGTGTCCCGGGTGAACAGCTGCCGCCCGGTCGCGTCCTCCAGCCGCCGCACATGCTGGCTCACCGTCGACTGCCGCAGCCCGAGCCGGCGGGCGGCCTGCGTGAAGCTCAGGGTCTGGGCAACCGCGAGGAAGGTACGGAGCTGGACCGGGTCGTACATCCTTCGAGGTTAGCGCGTCATCGCGATCCGTGATGACAGTCAGAATGGTACGTGGGATTCCCGATCGCGCCGATCCGGAGGAGCATGGGAGAGCACGATCCTGAACCGAGAGCAAGTGGAGCACATGAGCCGCCGCGCGTTGCAGTTCCCGTCCTGGCTGCCGATCGATCCGTACATCATGGCGCTGCTCGGGACCGTGGTCCTCGCGGCCCTGCTCCCGGCGTCCGGGGCCGCGGCCGATGTGGCGGGTGGGGCGTCGACCGGAGCAGTGGCGCTGCTGTTCTTCCTCTACGGAGCGCGGATGTCGACGCGCGAGGCGCTCGACGGGCTCAGCCAGTGGCGGCTCCATCTGACGGCGCTGGCCACGACGTTCCTGCTCTTCCCGCTGCTGGGTCTCGCGGCGCGGGGCCTCGAGCCACTGGTGCTCACCCCGCAGCTCTACAGCGGTCTGCTTTTTCTCTGCCTGGTCCCCTCGACCATCCAGTCGTCGATCGCCTTCACCTCGATGGCCCGCGGCAATGTCCCGGCGGCGATCTGCGCGGGCTCCTTCTCCAGCCTTGCCGGCATCTTCGTGACACCGCTGCTCGCGGCCCTGCTGCTGGGCGGCCGCGCGAGCGGCTTCTCGGCGGACTCGCTGCTGAAGATCGTGCTCCAGTTGCTGGTGCCGTTCCTGGCGGGGCAGCTGCTGAGGCGGTGGGTCGGCGGCTTCCTGACCCGCCACAAGATGGTGCTCGGGTATGTCGACCGCGGCTCGATCCTGCTGGTCGTCTACACGGCCTTCAGTGAAGGCATGCTCGCGGGCGTCTGGCACCAGGTGACGCCGCTGCGGCTGGGGGCGCTGCTGCTGGTCGAGGCCGTGTTGCTCGCGGTGGTGCTGGGGCTGACGTGGTACGGCTCGAAGCGGCTCGGCTTCGGGCGTGCGGACCGGGTCGCGATCCAGTTCGCGGGCTCGCAGAAGAGCTTGGCGGCGGGCCTGCCAATGGCGAGCGTGCTGTTCGGGGCGCAGGCGAGCCTGGCCGTGCTGCCGTTGATGCTGTTTCACCAGATGCAGCTGATGGTGAGCGCGGTGATCGCGAAGCGGCGGGCGCGGGATGCGGAGGCGGTGTCTTCCCCCTCCGCGCCGCTTCCCGGTGTGTCGACCGTGCGGCACCACCACGTGGTGGATGAAGCCCCGGCCACCGAGGAGTACGAGGGCGCTGACGCCCCTGTGTCCCGCTGAGTGCCGCCGCCCACGCACCCGGGCAACCCGCACCGCCCGTCTGACAAGATCACCCGGTGACGACGTACGCCATACGCCCCTTCCGTGCCCGCCCCTGCACTCTGGTCGTCTGCCGCGGATGCTGCTGCGGCGACGGCCGCAAGAACCCCGGCACCGACCACGAAGGGCAGTTGGCCAGGCTGCGCGGCGCCGCCGCGGGCTCCGGAGGGCGGCTTGCCGTCCGGACCAGTGACTGCCTCGGGCCCTGCGGACAGGCCAATGTGATCGTGGTCCAGCCCTCCAGCGAGGGCCGGCGCCGAGGGGCGCGCGCGGCCTGGGTCGGCTGGGCGCTCGACGACGACGCGACGGACGACGTCCTGGCGTGGGCCGTCGCCGGCGGCCCCGGACTCGCCGAACCCCCGGCCACCCTCGCGCTCCAGCTGATCCCGCCGCCCTCCGAAGCGCGCCGTCGTGCCCGCTGAGGCACCGTCACGGCGGCCTTTCTCGCGTGGGCCAGGGACGTCATGGCCAAGCATCCGAAGACCCCGGTCGTCGTCCTCACGCTCAACGGCCACTACTGGCCCGCCGCCCGCACGAACACCGCCGGCCACGACGTGCATCTGCGCATCGAACTGACCTCTCACGCGATTTGACCTCTCCCACGGAGGGACCCGGCCGATGCAGGGGGCGCTCCCCATCGGCCGGGCCCTTTTCCCGTGCAGCGGGGCGCTTCAGACCCCGGTGTGCAGGGCGATGCGCTCGTCGCCCGCGTACACGTTCATATTGGCGCCGCGCAGAAAGCCGACCAGGGTCAGACCCGTCTCGGCAGCCAGGTCCACGGCGAGCGAGGACGGTGCGGAAACCGCCGCCAGCACCGGGATTCCGGCCATCACCGCCTTCTGTGCCAGCTCGAACGACGCCCGTCCCGAGACCAGCAGGATCACCCGGGACAGCGGCAGCCGGCCGTCCTGGAGCGCCCGGCCGACCAGCTTGTCGACCGCATTGTGGCGGCCGACGTCCTCCCGGATGTCGAGCAGTTCGCCCTCCGGTGAGAACAGCGCCGCCGCGTGAAGACCCCCGGTCCGGTCGAAGACCCGCTGTGCCGCCCGCAACCGGTCGGGGAGGCCGGCGAGCAGGGCGGGCTCGACGCGGACCGGGGGAGTGTCGGCGATCGGGAAGCGGGTGGTGGTGCGGACGGCATCGAGGCTGGCTTTGCCGCACAGTCCGCACGAGGACGTGGTGTACACGTTGCGCTCGAGCGTGATGTCGGGGATGGGTACGCCGGGCGCCAGTTGCACGTCGACCACGTTGTAGGTGTTCGATCCGTCGTCCGTGGCGCCCGCGCAGTACACGATGTTCCGTACCTCGGTGGCCGCCCCGATCACGCCCTCGCTGACCAGGAAGCCCGCCGCGAGCGCGAAGTCGTCGCCCGGGGTGCGCATGGTGATGGCGAGCGGCTTGCCGTTGAGGCGGATTTCGAGCGGCTCCTCGGCCACAAGAGTGTCGGGACGGGTTGACACCGCCCCGTCCCGGATACGGATGGTGCGGCGGCGCTCGGTGACCCGTCCCATGGCGATAAATTCCGATTCTGTTTTTGTGCGTGTGGGAAGCCGAAGCGACCCTTGACGACTTCATTGTCCCGCACAGGCAGACTCATGCTGCGGTGCCCGGCGACGAGGCCGAGGTGGTGTTTGCGGCGAGGAGATCGGCGAGTGCGTGCACGGCGCACAGCTTCGGTACGGGAGTCCTGGTCAGAGCGGCCAGTTCGACGACGGCCGCGAGCAGCACGTCCAGTTCGAGCGGCTTGCCCTTTTCCAAGTCCTGGAGGGTGGAGGTCTTGTGGTCACCGACGCGCTCGGCGCCGGCGATGCGCCGCTCCACGGAGATCTTGGGGTGGCAGCCGACCGCGGCCGCGACCTCGAGCGTCTCGCGCATCATCGTCTCGACCAGCGCCTTGGTGTCCCGGTGGCGGCAGATCTGCGCCATCGTGGCCCGCGAGAGCGCGCTGATCGGGTTGAAGGAGATATTGCCGAGCAGCTTGATCCAGATGTCGTTGCGCAGATCGGGCTCGACGGGGCACTTGAGCCCGCCCGCCACCATCGCCTCGCTGAATTCGAGACAGCGCTGCGACACGGTCAGGTCCGGCTCCCCGATGGAGAACCGGGTGCCTTCCAAGTGGCGTATGACACCGGGGGCTTCGAGCTCGGTGGCTGCGTAGACGACACACCCGATGGCGCGCTCGGGCGGCAGTGTCGCGCTGACCGCGCCGCCCGGGTCGACACTCTCGATGCGGCGTCCGGTGTACGGCCCGGGCAGACCGTGGAAGTACCACCAGGGGATGCCGTTCTGCGCGGCGATGACGGCCGTACGGTCGTGCAGCAGCGGATGCACCAATGGGCCCGATGCCGCATAGGAATTGGCCTTCAGACCTAGGAAGACGTAGTCGACGGGCCCGACCGAGGCCGGGTCGTCGGTGGCAGCCGGACGCGCGGTGAAGTCGCCGCGCGGGCTGAGAACCCGCACGCCGTCACGGCGCATAGCCGCCAAGTGCGGGCCACGGGCGATGAGGTGGACCTCGGCGCCGGCGCGATGGAGCGCGGCACCGACATATGCGCCGATGGCACCGGCGCCGACAATTGCGACTTTCACGGGGGCTCTCCGTTCGGGTGAGCGACCGAGCGAGGGTAGGACGCTGGTAGTTGACACCGGGGGTTGGTCGACAGAATATTGTCTACAGTATCCCGTTCGGGCGGTCAAGGGTCGGCACATACTTCGGGAAAGCTCCAAAGTCCGGCCCTGGAACCTGTGGGATCACATGCCGTCGTACCGGGTGGTAGCAGCCAAGACTGGGTGATTCCACTGTCTGTATCGAGGGGGAACCGCATATGACCGGCTCACGCATCGTCGCGCTCGGGCACTACCAGCCCGCCAAGGTGCTCACCAATACAGACCTGGCCGCCATGGTCGACACCAGCGACGAGTGGATTCGCAGCCGCGTCGGGATCGAGACCCGGCATGTGGCCGGACCCGACGAGCCGGTCGACGAGCTGGCCGCGCACGCCGGCGCGAAGGCGCTCGCCTCCGCCGGACTCGTGCCCGACGACATCGATCTCGTCCTGGTCGCCACCTCAACCGCGATCGACCGCTCGCCCAACACGGCGGCGCGCGTCGCGGCCCGTCTCGGTATGGGCTCGCCCGCCGTCATGGACCTCAATGTTGTCTGCGCGGGCTTCACGCACGCGCTCGCCACGGCCGACCACGCCGTACGGGCCGGAGCTGCTGCCCGTGCCCTGGTCATCGGCGCCGACAAGATGGCCGATGTCACCGACTGGACCGACCGCACCACCTGTGTGCTCGTTGGCGACGGGGCGGGCGCCGCGGTCATCGAGGCGACCGGTCCCGGCTCGGACGGAGAGATCGGCCCGGTCCTGTGGGGCTCGGTCCCGCAGATGGGCCACGCCGTACGGATCGAGGGCACCCCACCCCGCTTCGCGCAGGAGGGCCAGTCCGTCTACCGCTGGGCCACCACGCAGCTGCCGCCCATCGCCCGCAAGGTCTGCGAGCGCGCGGGCGTCACCCCGGAGGAGCTCGCCGCGGTCGTCCTGCACCAGGCGAATCTGCGGATCATCGAACCCGTCGCCCAGAAGATCGGCGCGGTGAACGCCGTGATCGCCCGCGATGTGGTGCAGTCCGGCAACACCTCGGCCGCCTCGATTCCGATGGCGCTCTCCAAGCTGGTCGAGCGCGGCGAGATCGAGTCGGGCGACCCGGTGCTGCTCTTCGGCTTCGGCGGCAATCTCTCGTACGCGGGTCAGGTCGTCCGCTGCCCCTGAGGGCGGCCGCGCGGCCGCCCCCGGGGCAGACTGAACCGCATGGCAGCGAAGCGAAGCGCGGGCCTGTTGCTGTTCCGCAGGCGGGGTACGGACACCGAGGTGCTCACCGGCCATATGGGAGGGCCGTTCTGGCAGTCCCGCGACGACGGGGCCTGGTCCGTGCCGAAGGGCGAGTACACCCCGGACGAGGAGCCGAGGGCCGCCGCCCGGCGGGAGTTCGTGGAGGAGCTCGGTGTCCCGCCGCCCGAAGGGGAGTGGCTGCCGCTCGGCGAGGCACGGCAGACCGGCGGCAAGATCGTCACAGTCTGGGCACTCGAGGGCGACCTCGACACGGGCCTGGTGGTGCCGGGCACCTTCACCATGGAGTGGCCGAGGGGCTCGGGCCGGATGGAGGAGTTCCCCGAGATCGACCGGGCCGAGTGGGTCTCCGTGGCGGAGGCGAGGGAGAAGCTGGTGACGGGGCAGCGGGTCTTCCTCGACCGGCTGGAGGAACTGCTCGATTCCGGCTGAAGGTGACGAGGATCTCGACCCAGGGGGGGATTGCGCTCGGTAGACTGTAGACGATAGCCAATTGTCGCTCACTGTTGCTCGCCAGGAGGGGAACCGTGATGTTGTCCACAGGACTGCCGCAGGGAACCGTGCCCAAGCTGGAACGCCCTGGGCCGCTGCGTGAGCGGGTCTACGAGGCGCTGCTCGAACTGATCACGACCCGCGCACTGAGCCCCGGCCAGCACCTGGTCGAGAGCGAACTCGCCGGCCATCTCGGGGTGTCCCGCCAGCCCGTGCGCGAGGCGCTGCAGCGGCTGAACACCGAGGGATGGGTCGATCTGCGCCCGGCGCAGGGCGCGTTCGTCCATGAGCCGACCGAGGCCGAGGCGGACCAGTTGCTCTCGGTCCGTACCCTGCTCGAGGCAGAGGCCGCCCGGCTCGCCGCGGCGAACTCGGGCTCCGCGGGCATCGCCGCGCTCGAAAAGCTGTGCGCACAGGGCGAACAGGCCGTCGCGGACGACGACGTCGACCTGACTGTGGCCACCAACGCCGCCTTCCACGCCAAGGTGATGGAGCTCGCCGGGAACCTCGTACTCGCCGAGCTGGCGGCACAGGTGGACCGCCGGGTGCGCTGGTACTACACGCCCGTCGCGCGACAGCGCGGCCGTCAGTCCTGGATCGAGCACCGGGCTCTGATCGCGGCGATCTCGGCCCGCGACGAGCAGCGGGCGACGGAGGTCCTGCGGGCGCACACGGAGCACACCCGCAGGACCTACCACCAGCGCGAGCGCTCGTAGCCGGGGCTCCGCCGAATCCAGCCCGCCGGGCGTCCCAAGCGGACGACGTCCGGGGGAGTTCGAGACCGCGCCCGAAGGGCGTACGGGGTCTGGGGACTTGCCCCGCTCGGCCCCCGGTTACGGGAACGAACCCCTGGGCGAACGCGGCCGCGTTGGCATCCGCCCACTGCTGGAACGTACGCGGCTCCCTGCCCGTCCCCTCCCGTACCGTCGGCAGCACCCGCGACTCATCGAGCGTGCCGTCGGAGTAGAAGCTGAAGAAGGCGTCGACGTACTTCGCCGGCATCTGCGCGCTCATCTCGGCCCGCGCCTCCTCGTCGGACTGCCCCTCGAAGCGCAGTTCGCGGCCGAGCACCTCGCCCAGGATCCGCACCAGGTCCGCCGGCAACAGCGATTCCGGTCCGGACAGGGCGTAGACGCGGCCCTCGTGCTCCTTGGAGCGCAGGGCCGTCGCCGCGACCGCCGCGAAGTCCCACGGGTCGCATGCGTTTACCCTCTCGCAAGCCCTCACTCTCACCAGTGTCTTCGGGCGATCAGACCTTTGTCGTGGCTCCGGGCGATCAGATCTTTGTCCCGGGTGTGGAGAAAGTTGTGCCGGAACTCTGCGCAAGTTCTTCCCAGTTCGGGAAAGCGCTGCTACGTTCCCCTCGAAAGCCCGACGGAAACGGCCTGGAATGGCGGGGAGGGGCACGTGAGACGTATGACCGCTCGACCCGCGAACGCGCACCAGGAGCGATTGCTCAGGCTGTTGCGCGACGGTGGGCCCAACTCCCGTGCGCAGCTGGGCGATCAAGTGGACCTGTCCCGTTCCAAGCTCGCCGTGGAGGTCGACCGGCTCCTTGAGACCGGGCTCGTGGTCGCCGACGGCCTCGCCGCCTCGCGCGGCGGGCGGCGCTCGCACAACATCCGCCTGGCCCCCGCGCTGCGCTTCCTCGGCGTCGACATCGGCGCCACCTCGATCGACGTGGCCGTCACCAACGCCGAGCTGGAAGTGCTCGGCCACCTCAACCACCCCATGGACGTACGCGACGGCCCGGTCGCCGTCTTCGAGCAGGTGCTGTCGATGGCGGCCAAGCTCAGGGCCTCCGGACTCGCCGAAGGCTTCGACGGCGCCGGCATCGGCGTCCCCGGGCCGGTCCGCTACCCCGAGGGCGTGCCGGTCGCGCCGCCGATCATGCCCGGCTGGGACGGCTTCCCGGTACGCGAGGCGCTCAGCCAGGACCTCGGCTGCCCGGTCATGGTCGACAACGACGTGAACCTGATGGCGATGGGGGAGCAGCACGCGGGCGTCGCACGTTCCGTGGGCGACTACCTCTGCATCAAGATCGGTACGGGCATCGGCTGCGGCATCGTCGTCGGCGGTGAGGTCTACCGCGGTACGACGGGCAGCGCCGGCGACATCGGCCATATCCAGGTGGAACCGGACGGCCGCGCCTGCGCCTGTGGCAACAAGGGCTGCCTGGAAGCCCACTTCAGCGGTGCCGCGCTGGCCCGCGACGCCGAGGACGCGGCCCGCGCCGGTCAGTCGGAGGAGCTCGCCGCCCGGCTGGAGGCGGCGGGACGGCTCACGGCCGCGGATGTCGCGGCCGCTGCCGCCGCGGGCGATGCCACCTCGCTCGACCTCATCCGCGAGGGCGGCAATCGCGTCGGTCAGGTCATCGCCGGACTGGTCAGCTTCTTCAACCCCGGGCTGGTAGTGATCGGCGGCGGGGTGACCGGCCTCGGTCACACGCTGCTGGCGAGCGTACGCACCCAGGTCTACCGCCAGTCGCTGCCGCTGGCGACCGGCAATCTCCCCATCGTGCTGGGCGAGTTGGGGCCGACCGCCGGAGTGATCGGCGCGGCCAGGCTCATCAGCGACCACCTGTTCTCGCCGGCCTGACACACCAGGCCGGACGATCGCACCACGCCAGGCGCGCCGCAAGGCGTGAGCACCACCGGCAAGTGAACCACCGGCAAGTGAACCACCGGCAAGTGAACCACCGGCAAGTGAACCACCGGCAAGTGAACCACCGGCAAGTGAACCATCTGCAAACGGAACCACCCGCAACAGAGCCGCCCGCAACGGAACCACCCGCAACAGCACTTCGCCCTGCCCGCTCACCGGCCGCACCCGCCGAGGGGATTTGTCATGGCACCACAACCACCCCTGCTCACCATGTCCGGCATCACCAAGTCGTTCCCGGGCGTTCGCGCCCTCGACGGTGTGGACCTGGAGGTCCAAGCCGGCGAGGTCCACTGCCTCCTCGGCCAGAACGGCGCCGGCAAATCCACCCTGATCAAGGTGCTTGCCGGAGCACATCAGCCCGACACCGGAGAGATCACCTGGCGCGGCGACGCCGTCTCCCTCAAATCGCCCATCGCCGCCATGCGCCTCGGCATCGCCACCATCTACCAGGAGCTCGACCTGGTCGAGGGACTGTCCGTCGCCGAGAACGTCTTCCTCGGGCACGAGCCCACCTCGGCCGGTTTCGTCGTACGCGGTAAGGAGGCCCGGTCGGCAACAGACGTGATCCTCAAGCGACTTGGGCACCCAGAGATCGACCCGGCCCGGCACGTCGGCGACCTCTCCGCCGCCCAGCAGCAGATCGTCTCCATGGCCCGCGCGCTCTCCCACGAGGTACGCCTCATCGTGATGGACGAGCCCTCCGCCGCCCTCGACCCCGACGAGGTCGACAACCTCTTCCGTACCGTCGGCAATCTGACCGCCGACGGCGTCGCCGTCGTCTACATCTCCCACCGGCTCGAAGAGATCCGCCGCATCGGCGACCGGGTGACCGTACTGAAGGACGGCCGGGCGGTCGCTGTCGGCCTGCCCGCACGGGACACTCCCACCCGCGACATCGTTGCCATGATGACCGGACGGAACGTCGAGTACGTCTTCCCCGAGCGGCCCGACCCTGCCCGCGCGGCGGATCAGCAACCGGTGCTGCGGGTCGAAGGGCTCGCCAGGGAAGGGGAGTTCG
The DNA here is from genome assembly GCF_053599675.1 of Streptomyces sp. NPDC000880. NCBI lineage: Bacteria > Bacillati > Actinomycetota > Actinomycetes > Kitasatosporales > Streptomycetaceae > Streptomyces > Streptomyces sp. NPDC000880. The sequence goes on from NZ_JBSFMS010000016.1 coordinate 57,384, forward strand.
CGCCCGTCGACCTGGAACTGCGCCCCGGCGAGATCGTCGGGCTCGCCGGACTCGTCGGCTCCGGACGCTCCGAGATCCTGGAGACTATCTACGGCGCACGCAAGCCCAGCGCCGGGCGCGTCCTGGTCGACGGCAGCCCGCTGCGCCCCGGCAGCGTCCGCTCGGCCGTCCGCGCCGGAATCGGACTCGCCCCCGAGGAGCGCAAGGCGCAGGGGTTGCTGATGCTGGAGTCCGTCACCCGCAATGTCTCCGTCTCCTCCCTCTCCCGCTTCTCCCGCGGCGGCTGGCTCGACCGCCGCCAGGAGCGCACCGACGCACAGCAGGCGACCAGGGAACTCTCGCTGCGCCCCGACAACCCCGACGCCCGCATCCGCACCCTCTCCGGCGGCAACCAGCAAAAGGCCGTGCTCGCCCGCTGGTTGCTGCGCGGCTGCCGGGTGCTGCTCCTCGACGAGCCCACCCGCGGCGTTGACGTCGGCGCCCGCGCCGAGCTGTATGCCGTGATCCGCCGGCTGGCCGACGAAGGCCTCGCCGTACTTCTCGTATCCAGCGAAGTGCCCGAAGTCCTGGGCCTCGCCGACCGGGTGCTGGTGCTCCGCGAGGGCAGCGTCGTGCACACGGCCGACGCCCGGGAGCTCGACGAGCACCGCGTACTCGACCTTGTAATGGAAGGGAGCCCGACGGCATGACGCAGCCAGCCTCTCCGGCGCGGCAGGACGCGCCTATACCCACCGCCAAGTCCGCACCGGCAGGCGGAGGTTGGCGTCGCCCGCTCGGACTGCGCGCCGATGTCCGCAATCTCTCGCTGCTCGGTGTCCTCGCCGTACTGATCGCGGTCGGCGGCATCACCAAGCCCGATCAGTTCCTCGCCATCAGCAATCTTCAGCTCGTCCTCACCCAGGCCTCCATCATTGGTGTCGTCACCGTCGGCATGACCTTCGTGATCACCAGCGGCGGCATCGACCTGTCGGTCGGCGCGATCGTGGCGCTGGCCTCGGTATGGGCGACGACACTGGCGACACAGGAGTACGGCTTCGCGGGCATCTTCTTCACCGCGGTGATCGTCGGACTCGGCTGCGGTCTGGTGAACGGACTGCTCATCGCGTACGGCGGGATGGTGCCGTTCATCGCGACCCTCGCCATGCTGGCATCCGCCCGCGGACTAGCCCTGCAGATCACGGGCGGCAAGACCCAGATGGTCACCGTCAACTCCGTACTGGACCTGGGGATCAGGGACGCCTACATCCTCGGCATCCCGCCGCTGGTGCTGGTGTTCGCGGCGGTCACGCTCGTCGGCTGGCTGCTGCTGAACCGTACGACCTTCGGGCGGCGGACCGTCGCGGTCGGCGGCAACGCGGAAGCCGCCCGCCTCGCCGGCATCGACGTACAGCGTCAGCGGCTCTATCTGTATCTGCTCTCCGGACTGTGCTGCGGAATCGCCGCCTTCATGCTGATCGTGCTGGCCGGCTCGGGACAGAACACCAACGGCAATCTCTACGAACTCGACGCCATCGCCGCGGCGATCATCGGCGGCACCCTGCTCAGCGGCGGCCGGGGCACCATCGTCGGCTCGGTGCTCGGCGTTCTCGTCTTCACCACCATCACCAACATCTTCGCCCTCAACAACCTGGAGAGCGCCGTCCAGCAGATCGCCAAGGGCGCGATCATCGTCGCCGCCGTCCTGGTCCAGCACCGAACGTTGCGCGGCGGCGAGGCCTGACCCCCGCCCCCTCCACTTCCCCATCTGTCGAACCGCCCAGCTGAAGGGTTGATCCGTCATGCCAGAAATCCCAGCCACCAGCCGCAGAGGTCTGCTCTTCGGCACCGCCGCCGTCTCCGCCGGCGCGCTGCTGACCGCCTGCACCAGCAACGAGCCCAAGCAGACCGCACAGGCCTCCAACAATGTCCCGGCCGCCGACGACAAGCCGGGCAAGGCCGTGACCATCGGCTTCGCCGGACCCCAGGCCGACCACGGCTGGCTCAACGCCATCAACGTGAACGCCAAATCGCGGGCGGAGAAGTACTCCGAGGTGACCCTGGAGATCACCGAGGGCTCGAACGACACCGCCGCCCAGATCGGCCAGGTCCAGACGCTGATCAACAAGAAGGTCGACGTACTCGTCATCCTGCCGGCCGACGGCAAGGCGCTGACCCAGGTCGGCCTGCAGGCCATGAAGGCGGGCATCCCCGTCATCAACCTGGACCGGGTCTTCGCCTCCCCGCAGGCGTACCGCTGCTGGATCGGCGGCGACAACTACGGCATGGGCCTCAACGCCGGCAACTACATCGGCGAGCAGCTCAAGGACAAGCCGAACGCCAAGGTCATCGAGCTGGCCGGGCTTGACAATCTGGAGCTCACCAAGCAGCGCACCCAGGGCTTCGACGACGCCCTGAAGAACTACCCCAACATCAGGAAAGTGGCCCGCCAGGCTGCCGACTTCACCGTCGAGTCCGGCCAGGCGAAGATGGCTCAGCTCCTCCAGGCACAGAGCCAGTTCGACGCACTGTGGAACCACGACGACGACCAGGGCGTGGGCGCGCTGCGCGCCATCGCACAGGCCGGCCGCAAGGACTTCCTGATGGTCGGCGGCGCCGGCGCCAAGTCCGCGATGGACGCCATCAAGGCCGACAACAGCGTCCTGAAGGCCACCGTCCTCTACCCGCCGACCATGGCTGCCTCCGCCATCGATCTCGCCCGCGCGCTGGGGCAGACCAAGGGCGTCAGCGGGATGTCGGAGCTGGAGATCCCCGCCTCGATCACCCTCTACTCGGCCGTCGTGACCAAGGACAACGTCGACGAGTACCTGCCCACCGGCTTCAGCTGACCGGCGCGCCCGCCCCCACCGAGCAGACCGACGAGGAGGAACCCGTATGGAACAGAGGGACAGTGAGGCCGCTGTGCCGACGCTAGGCGTCGGCATGGTCGGATACGCGTTCATGGGCGCCGCCCACTCCCAGGGGTGGCGCACCGTGGGACGCGTCTTCGACCTGCCGCTGCGGCCGGTTCTCGCCGCGATCGGCGGCCGTGACGAGGCAGCCGTGCGGGCCGCGGCCGCCAGACACGGCTGGGCTGCGGCGGAGACCGACTGGCGCGACCTCGTGACCCGTGACGATGTGCAGCTCGTCGACATCTGCACACCGGGGGACAGCCATGCGGAGATCGCGATCTCGGCGCTGGAGGCGGGCAAGCACGTTCTGTGCGAGAAGCCGCTGGCCAACTCCGTCGCCGAGGCCGAGGCGATGGTCAAGGTGGCCGAACGTGCCAGGGAGCGTGGCCAGTTGGCGATGGTCGGCTTCAACTACCGGCGCGTGCCGGCGATCGCTTATGCGCGCCGGCTGATCGCCGAGGGCAGGCTCGGCACCCTGCGGCATGTGCGCTTCACCTATCTCCAGGACTGGCTGGTCGACCCTCAGTTCCCGCTCACCTGGCGGCTCAAGCGCGAGCACGCGGGCTCGGGCGCGCTGGGCGATCTTGGCGCGCACATCGTGGACCTCGCGCAGTATCTGTCGGGGGAGCCACTGGTCGGCGTCTCGGCGCTGTCGGAGACCTTCGTACAGGAGCGTCCGCTGCTCGCCGGTGCTTCGGCCGGTCTCTCCGCTTCGGGCGGCGCCGAGCGGGGGGCGGTCACCGTCGACGACGCGGCCGTGTTCACCGGGCGGCTCGCGTCGGGTGCGCTCGCCTCCTTCGAGGTCACCCGGATGGCGTCCGGACGCAAGAACTCGCTGCGGCTCGAGATCAACGGTGAGCTGGGGTCGCTGTCCTTCGACCTGGAGCGGCTGAACGAGCTGTCCTTCCACGACCACACCGAGCCCGCCGCCTCCTCCGGCTTCCGGCGGATCCTCGTCACCGAGTCGGAGCACCCGTATCTGGAGGCGTGGTGGCCGCCCGGCCACGCGCTCGGCTACGAGCACACCTTCGCCCACCAGGCCCGTGACCTGGTCGTGGCGATCGCCACGGGCAGTGACCCCGCGCCGTCGTTCGCCGACGGGCTGCAGGTCCAGCGGGTGCTCGCCGCGGTGGAGGAGAGCGCGGAGAAGAGCGCCGTCTACACACCCGTACAGACTCCTGTACAGGCCAAGGCTCCTGTACAGGCACAGGTCTAGGAGGTCCGAATGCCACGTCCGTTCACGCTCTTCACCGGCCAGTGGGCCGATCTGCCGCTGGAGGAGGTCTGCCGGCTCGCCCGGGACTTCGGCTATGACGGTCTGGAACTTGCCTGCTGGGGCGACCACTTCGAGGTCGACAAGGCGCTCGCCGACCCCTCGTACCTCGACGGGCGGCACGCCCTGCTCGACAAGTACGGCCTCACCTGCTGGGCGATCTCCAACCATCTGGTCGGACAGGCGGTCTGCGACAGCATCATCGACGAACGCCACCAGGCCATCCTGCCCGCCCGGATCTGGGGCGACGGTGAGGCCGAAGGCGTACGGCAGCGGGCAGCCGCCGAGATCAAGGACACCGCGCGGGCCGCGGCCGCATTCGGGGTGCGCACCGTCGTCGGGTTCACCGGATCGTCGATCTGGCATCTGGTGGCGATGTTCCCGCCGGTGCCGGAGCGGATGATCGAGCGCGGTTACGAGGACTTCGCCGAGCGCTGGAACCCGATCCTCGACATCTTCGACGCGGAGGGGGTGCGCTTCGCCCACGAAGTGCACCCCAGCGAGATCGCGTACGACTACTGGACCACCAAGCGCGCGCTGGAGGCGGTCGGCAACCGGCCGGCCTTCGGGCTCAACTTCGACCCCAGCCACTTCGTCTGGCAGGACCTGGACCCGGTCGGCTTCCTGTACGACTTCCGGGACCGGATCTACCACGTGGACTGCAAGGAGGCGCGCAAGCGCCTCGACGGCCGCAATGGCAGGCTCGGTTCGCATCTGCCGTGGGGGGATCCGCGGCGCGGCTGGGACTTTGTCTCGGCCGGACACGGTGACGTGCCGTGGGAGGACGTCTTCCGGATGCTGCGCTCGATCGGCTACGACGGCCCGATCTCGGTGGAGTGGGAGGACGCCGGAATGGATCGGCTGGCCGGCGCACCGGAAGCGCTTGCCGATCTGAAGCGATTCGATTTCGACCCTCCTACGGCCTCCTTCGACGCGGCCTTCGGCGGCGGCGACTAGGACGTCCGGCCAGGTCCGAGCCCGGTGGCGGATCCGCCGCCGGGCAGGTCCGGCCTGCCCTGAGACGGCTTTGTCCTGTGGTAGGAAAAAGTTGAACTTCCCTGCTGCACAAGGGCTTTCCGTCCCGGACGAACCCGGATACGGTCCATGAGGTGTACAGGCACATAGGTGGTCCCCGGCGTGACGGCGCACTCCGGTTCCCACGGCAATCAGCCCGGTGCGCGGTGCAGGACGAGCACCGCCCCGAGAGCGCGCACAGAACGCGTTCCAAGGCAACCCGCCCGTTCGACCGGCCTATCCCGGAGGACATTCGTGCACAGGAAAAGACTCAGAGCCCGCAAGGCACTCGCACTGATCACCGGCAGCCTTCTGGCCGCCACCTCGCTCGCCCTGACCGCGCCGCAGACGGCGCTCGCCGCCGACCCCGCACCGGCCCCGGCCGCCGAGGAGTTCCAGCAGGTCACCCTCGCCAAGGGCGGTGAGGAGACCGGCGAACCGATGTCGCTGGCCGTACTGCCCGACCGCAGTGTGCTGCACACCTCCCGCAACGGCGAGCTGCGGATGACCGACAGCGCCGGCAACACCCGTGTAGTGGGCACCATCCCCGTCTACTCGCACGACGAGGAAGGCCTCCAGGGCATCGGCCTCGACCCCAACTTCAGCGAGAACCGCTCCATCTACCTGTACTACGCGCCTCCGCTGAGCACCCCTGCGGGCGACGCCCCGAACGAGGGCACCGCCGAGGACTTCGCGAAGTTCGACGGCGTCAACCGGCTCTCGCGCTTCGTGCTCAAGGCCGACGGCACCCTCGACAACGCCAGCGAGAAGAAGATCATCGACGTCGCGGCGACGCGCGGCATCTGCTGCCACGTCGGCGGCGACATCGACTTCGACGCGCAGGGCAACCTCTATCTGTCGACCGGCGACGACACCAACCCCTTCGCCTCCGACGGATACACCCCGATCGACGACCGGCCGGGCCGCAACCCCGCGTACGACGCCCGCCGCACCTCGGGCAACACCAACGACCTGCGCGGCAAGATCCTGCGGATCAAGGTCAACGACGACGCGAGCTACTCCATACCCGACGGCAACCTCTTCGCGCCCGGGACCGCCAAGACCCGGCCCGAGATCTACGCCATGGGCTTCCGCAACCCCTTCCGGTTCAGCGTCGACAAGAAGACCGGCGTCGTCTACGTAGGCGAGTACGGCCCCGACGCGGGCGCGGCCGACCCCCAGCGCGGCCCGGGCGGCCAGGTCGAGTTCGCCAGGATCACCAAGGCCGGCAACTTCGGCTGGCCCTTCTGCACCGGCAACAACGACGCCTACGTCGACTACGACTTCGCGACGAAGACGTCCGGAGCCACCTTCGACTGTGCGGCACCCAAGAACGAATCTGCGTACAACACCGGCCTGGTCGACCTGCCGCCGGCGCAGCCGGCCTGGATCCCCTACGACGGCGGCTCCCTGCCCGAGTTCGGCAGCGGCTCCGAGTCCCCGATGGGCGGACCCGTGTACCGCTACGACGCGGCCTCCACGTCCCCGGTGAAGTTCCCGGAGGCATACGACGGAGACTACTTCGCCGGTGAGTTCGGCCGCCGCTGGATCAAGCGGATCGAGCAGGGCGCCGACGGCGCGGTCCAGTCCATCAACCCCGTCCCGTGGACCGGGACCCAGGTGATGGACATGGCCTTCGGACCCGACGGCGCGCTGTACGTACTCGACTACGGCACCGCCTGGTTCGGCGGCGACGAGAACACCGGCCTCTACCGCATCGAGAACGCCACCGGCGGACGCTCGCCGGTCGCCGAGGCAGCCGCGAACAAGACCTCCGGCAAGGCCCCGCTGAGAGTCGCGTTCTCCTCGGCAGGCACCACCGACGGCGACGGGGACTCCCTGACCTACGCCTGGGACTTCGGCGACGGCGGCAAGTCCACCGTGGCCAACCCCACGTACACGTACAAGAAGAACGGCACCTACACGGCGACCGTCACCGCCAAGGACCCCAGCGGCCGCACCGGCTCGGCCAGCGTCCATGTCGTCGTCGGCAACACCGCGCCCACGGTGACCCTGGAACTCCCGGCAGACGGAGCGCTGTTCAGCTTCGGCGACGAGATCCCCTTCAAGGTCAAGGTCACCGATCCCGAAGACGGCGCCGCCGGGGCGATCGACTGCGCCAAGGTGAAGGTGACCTTCATCCTGGGCCATGACAGCCACGGCCACCCGGTCACCTCGGCCAACGGCTGCACCGGCACCATCAAGACCTCGGCCGACGGCGGCCACGACCCGAACGCCAATATCTTCGGAGTCCTCGACGCCGAGTACACCGACGGCGGGGGCGGCGGCCAGGCCGCGCTCACCAGCCACGACCAGGTGCAGCTCCAGCCGCGCCACCGTCAGGCCGAGCACTACAGCAACTCCTCGGGCGTCACGCTCCAGAACAAGGCCGGCGCCAACGGCGGCAAGACGGTCGGCGACATTCAGAACAACGACTGGATCTCCTTCAAGCCCTACAACCTGACCGGGTCCACCAAGCTCACCGCCCGCGTCTCCTCCGGCGGCGCCGGCGGCTTCCTCGAGGTGCGCACCGGCTCGGCGGACGGCCAGATCCTTGGTTCCGCACCCGTGCCGGTCACCGGCAGCTGGGACACCTTCCAGGACATCGACGTACCGCTGCGGGCAGTGCCGAAGAAGACCACCGAACTGTTCCTGGTCTTCAAGGGCGGCGCCGGAGCGCTCTATGACGTAGATGACTTCGAGCTCTCCAACAGCGCACCCGACCGGACAGCCAAGCGCGTCCTGGTCTTCTCCAAGACCGGCGGCTTCCGGCACGACTCCATCCCGGCCGGCGTCGCGGCACTCAAGGAACTCGGCAAGACCAGCAACATCACGGTCGACGCCACCGAGGAGGCGGGCCAGTTCACCACCAGCAACCTCGCCCGGTACGACGCGGTCGTCTTCCTGTCCACCACCGGTGACGTGCTGAACGCCGAGCAGCAGAAGGCGTTCGAGAACTACGTCGCCACCGGCGGCGGCTACATGGGCGTGCACGCCGCGGCCGACACCGAGTACGACTGGAAGTTCTACGGCGGGCTCGTCGGCGCGTACTTCGCCGGCCACCCGCAGATCCAGCCCGCCACCGTGCGGGTCGAGGACCACAACCATCCGTCGACCGCGCACCTGGACGACGCCTGGGAGCGCACCGACGAGTGGTACAACTACCGCACCAACCCGCGTACGCAGGCCCGTGTGCTGACCACGCTGGACGAGACCAGCTACCAGGGCGGCACCATGAAGGGCGACCACCCGATCGCCTGGTGCCAGACCTACGAGGGCGGCCGCGCCTTCTACACCGGCGGCGGCCACACCAAGGAGTCGTACGCCGAGCCGGCCTTCCTTCAGCACCTGCTGGGCGGCCTGCGCTACGCGTCGGGCCAGGTCAAGGCCGACTGCAAGCCGCAGACCGGATACCGGTCGATCTTCAACGGCGAGACCCTGGACGGCTGGAAGCAGGCCGGGCCCGGAAAGTTCAACGTCGTCGACGGCGAACTGCGCACCGAGGGCGGCTTGGGCATGCTCTGGTACCAGGCCAAGGAGCTGAAGTCGTACTCCGTCAAGCTCGACTGGAAGATGGATGGCGACGACAACTCCGGTGTCTTCGTGGGCTTCCCGGCCTCCGACGACCCCTGGTCGGCGGTGAACAAGGGCTATGAGGTGCAGATCGACGCGACGGATGCGGCCGACCGCACCACCGGCGCCGTCTACAGCTTCAAGTCGGCCGACATCAAGGCCCGCGACCGCGTCCTGCGGCCGCCGGGCCAGTGGAACAGCTATGAAATCCGGGTGCAGGGTGAACGGCTCCAGGTCTTCCTGAACGGCGTGAAGATCAACGACTTCACCAACACCGACCCGGTACGCAGCCTGAAGGACGGCTACATCGGCATCCAGAACCACGGGGCCGACGACCAGGTGTCCTTCCGGAACATCCAACTCAGGGAGCTGCCCTCCTAGGCGCGCCCGTCAGACGACGGCGGGCGGGGTGGCGCCGTACCCCCCGCCCGCCGTCCTCCACCACACCGAATGGCAGGGAGGCAGCCCGTGTTCGCTGAGTCCGCTTCGTCCGCTTCGTCCGCTGAGAAAGGTACCGGAGTCTGGTTTGTCGGAGCCCGCGGCTCCGTCGCCACCACCGCGGTGGCCGGATGTGCGGCGGTCACCGCCGGGCTGCATTCGCCGACCGGCATGGTGACCGAAACGCCTCCCTTCGCCGATTCCGGCCTGCCCGCTCTTTCGTCCCTCGTCTTCGGTGGGCACGACACCGCGCACTGTCCACTGCCCAAGCGGGCCGAGGAACTGACAGCGGCGGGCGTACTGCCGCACGGTCTCGCGGCGGCGGTATGCGGTGAACTGACCGCCGCGGACAGTGAGATACGTCCCGGTGGGCCGCAGTCCGGCGACGTGCGGAGCGACGAAGAGCTCATCGCTGCCTTCGCCGCGGACCTGGTCGACTTCCGGGCGCGGAGGGGACTGGCCAGGGTGGTCGTCGTCAACGTCTCCTCCACCGAGCCGCAGCCCGAGCCGGACGCCGTACGGCTGCCGCCGAGTTCCCTGTACGCGGCCGCGGCACTGCGGGCCGGCTGCTCCTACGTCAACTTCACCCCCTCCACCGGGCTGCGCGCCGCGGCCCTCACCGACGCCGCCGCGGCAAGTGGACTTCCCCACGCGGGCCGTGACGGCAAAACAGGCCAGACGCTGCTCCGTTCCGTACTCGCCCCGATGTTCGTGCAACGCGCCCTGTCCGTACGGGCGTGGTCGGGCACCAACCTGCTGGGCGGCGGGGACGGAGCGGCGCTGGCCGACCCGGCCGCGGCGGCCGCGAAGAACGCCGGCAAGGAACGCGTCCTCGCCGACACCCTGGGCCACACCCCTCAGGGCGAGGTCCACATCGACGACGTACCGGCACTGGGCGACTGGAAGACCGCGTGGGACCACATCGCGTTCGAGGGCTTCCTCGGTTCGCGGATGATCCTGCAGACCATCTGGCAGGGCTGCGACTCGGCGCTCGCGGCGCCGCTGGTCCTGGACCTGGCTCGATTGACCGCCCGCGCCCATGAGGCAGGTCTGTCGGGGCCGCTGCCGGAACTCGGCTTCTACTTCAAGGACCCGGACGGCGGCCCGGCGGGCCTCCCGGAACAGTTCGAGCAACTTCTGTCGTTCGCCGGCCGGCTGCGGGAGGCCCGGTGACGCGGGCCCCCTTGACGCCCCTCTCACCCGCTTCGGCCCCAGTGCGCCTCCCCGGCGGCGCACTGCGGGCCTGGGCGGAACTGCTGCGCGTCTCCGCCCTGTTCACCGTCCCGGGCGACGCCCTGGCCGGCGCGGCGACCCTGGGAAGGCGCCCCAACCGCGGCACGGCGCTCGCGGTGGGCGCATCCCTGTGCCTGTACGAGGCGGGCATGGCCCTCAACGACTGGGCGGACCGCGAAGAGGACGCCGTGGACCGCCCGCACCGCCCGATCCCCTCGGGCCGTATCACCCCGGCGGCCGCGCTCACGGCGGCCGGTGCGCTGACGGCGGCGGGCCTGGCCCTCGCGTCCCGTGCGGGGCGCCCCGCTTTGGCAGTGGCGACAGCGTTGTCAGCGACGGTCTGGTCGTACGACCTCCACTTCAAGCACACGCCCGGGGGGCCGGCGGCGATGGCTGCGGCGCGGGGGCTGGACTTGGTGCTGGGGGCGGTGGCAACGGGCACGTCACCCCGGCGCAAGAACCTGGGGCGCGGGCCCTTGCGGGAGCCGACGCGCGGCGCCGGCCAGCGCGGGGCAGCGCTTGTCGCGTTGCCGTCCGCCGCCGTGCTCGCAGCACATACCTACGCCGTCACCACCGTCTCGCGACGCGAGGCGCAGGGCGGCTCGACCATCGCACCGCTCGCCGCGCTCGCGGCGACCCTCGGGCTCGGCGCACTCGCGGCACGCGAGCGGCAGGGGCCTGGGGGCCTGCCCCCCACGCAGCGGCGCCGCGTATCGATACAGCCGGGGAAGGGGGCGTCGTCCCCCCGTGCCCGCCAGGGCGTAGGGGGAGGGGCAGGGGAGAGCACCCAACGGCCACCCGAAACACCCGCACCCACACTCGCGCTCACCCCCGCCCGCCTCCTCGCCGCCACCTACATCCGCACCGCCGCCACCCCGCTCCTCCACGCCGCCCTCAACCCCTCCCCGCCGCTCACGCAGCGCGCCGTCGGCGGCGGCATCCGGGCCATGATCCCGCTCCAGGCCGCCCTCGCCGCCCGCGCCGGCGCCGGCGCGACCGCCCTCGCGGTGATGGGACTCGTCCCGCTCGCCCGCAAGCTCGCACGGAAGGTGAGCCCGACATGAGCCCCGCGACCCCCCTGCGCCTCGGCTACGGCACCAACGGCCTCACCGACCTCCGCCTCACCGATGCCCTCGCCCTCCTCGCCGACCTGGGCTACGACGGTGTCGGACTGACCCTCGACCATATGCACCTCGACCCGCTTGCCCCCGGGCTCTCCGCCCGCACCCGTCAAGTGGCCGAGAAACTCATGGAGTTGAACCTCGACGTCACCATCGAGACCGGCGCGCGCTACGTCCTCGACCCCCGCCTCAAACACGGCCCATCCCTCCTCGATCCGGACCCCGACGCCCGCGCCGCCCGCACCGCCCTGCTGACCACGGCCGTCCACGTCGCCGCCGACCTCGGCGCCCACGCCGTGCACTGCTTCAGCGGCATCACCCCTGCGGACACCGCCCCGGACACCGCCTGGAAGCGGCTCGAAGAGTCACTCACCCCCGTCCTCGACGCCGCCGCCCGCGCCGGCGTTCCCCTCGCCATCGAACCCGAGCCAGGCCACCTCCTCGCCACCCTCGCCGACTTCCACCATCTCCGCGCCGTCCTCGGCGACCCCGATCCCCTCGGGCTCACCCTCGACATCGGCCACTGCCAGTGCCTGGAACCGGCCCCGCCCGCCGACTGCGTACGCGACGCCGCACCCTGGCTGCGCCATGTCCAGATCGAGGACATGCGCCGCGGCGTCCATGAACACCTCCCGTTCGGGGACGGGGAGATCGACTTCCCGCCCGTACTCGAAGCCCTCGCGGCAGCCGGCTACCAGGGCCTGACCGTCGTGGAACTGCCCCGCCACTCCCACGCGGGCCCCGAACTCGCCCGCACCTCCATCGACTTCCTCCGCTCGCAGACGCCGCTGAAGGGAGCACCGGCATGGTGACGCCGACCCGCAAGGAACTCGACGAACAGCTCCCCGACGCCGCCCGTGCCTGGCTCGACGATGCCCTCGCCGAGGCCGCGCACGCCGCCGGCACACCCCAGGCCGCCTCGTCTCCGTACGCCGCACCCGCCTGGGAGCTCCGGTTCGCCGCCGCGGGCCGCCACTGCGGCCAGGACCACGCCGCCGCCGTACGCACCCTGCTCCTCGCCGAGGCCCGCGCCGACTGCGCCACCCTCACCCGCCTTTACCACCAGGGCACCGCCGCCGAACGGCGCGCCGTGCTCCTCGCCCTGCACCCCCTCGTCGAAAGCCCCGCAGCCCTGCCGCTTGTCGAGGACGCCCTGCGCACGAACGACACCCGGCTCGTCGCGGCGGCCGTCGGACCGTACGCCGAGGCCCACCTCGATCCGCACTCCTGGCGGCACGCCGTGCTCAAGTGCCTGTTCACCGGTGTGCCCGTCGACGCCGTCGCCGGACTGCGCAGCCGCGCCGCGGGCGACAGCGAGCTGGCCAGGATGCTCGCCGACTACGCCGCCGAGCGCACCGCCGCCGACCGCGACGTCCCCCCAGATCTCAATCGCGTGCTGGCCCTGGCCGGCGAGCAGTCCGAGGAGTCCTGATGCGCATCTTCGACCCCCACATCCACATGTCCTCCCGCACTACCGACGACTATCAGGCGATGTACGCCGCGGGTGTCCGCGCCCTGGTCGAGCCGTCCTTCTGGCTCGGCCAGCCCCGGACCTCGCCTGCCAGCTTCTTCGACTACTTCGACGCGCTGCTCGGCTGGGAGCCCTTCCGCGCCGCGCAGTACGGCATCGCTCACCACTGCACGATCGCGCTCAACCCCAAAGAGGCGAACGACCCCCGCTGCACACCCGTCCTCGCCGCCCTGCCCCGCTATCTTGAAAAGGACTCGGTCGTCGCCGTCGGCGAGATCGGCTACGACTCGATGACCCCCGCCGAGGACACCGCGCTCGCCGCCCAGCTTCAGCTCGCCGCCGACCACGGCCTGCCCGCCCTCGTCCACACCCCGCACCGCGACAAGCTGGCCGGCCTGCACCGCACCGTCGACGCCATCCGCGAATCCGCTCTCCCCGCGGAACGCGTCCTGCTCGACCACCTCAATGAGACGACCGTAAAGCACGCCACTGACAGCGGCTGCTGGCTCGGCTTCTCCATCTACCCCGACACCAAGATGGACGAGGACCGCATGGTCGCGATCCTGAAGACGTACGGAACCGAGAAGGTACTGGTCAACTCGGCCGCGGACTGGGGCAAGAGCGACCCCCTCAAGACCCGCAAGGTCGCTGACGCCATGCTCGCCGCCGGATTCACCGAGGACGACGTCGACCAGGTCCTGTGGCGCAACCCCGTCGCCTTCTACGGCCTCAGCGGCCGCCTCCAGCTCGACATCGCCGAACCGGAGTCCCTGCACGAGGGCAACTCCATCCTCCGCGGCGGGGAATGAGGAGGCAGACGTATGCGCTTCCGCCACCCCGACGGCACCACCGTCCACCTCTCCTACTGCACCAACGTGCACCCCGCGGAGACACTCGACGGCGTCATCGCCCAACTGCGCGACCACTGCGAGCCGGTACGCAAACGACTCGGCCGAGACCGCCTCGGCATCGGCCTCTGGCTCGCCAAGGACGCCGCCCACGCGCTGATCACCGATCCCGCGGCGCTGCGCGGCCTGCGCGCCGAACTCGACCGCCGCGGGCTGGAGGTCGTCACCCTCAACGGCTTCCCCTACGAGGGATTCGGCGCCGAAGTGGTCAAGTACCGCGTCTACAAGCCGGACTGGACCGACCCCGAACGCCTCGCCCACACCACCGACCTGGCCCGCCTGCTCGCCGCCCTCCTCCCCGACGACACCACCGAGGGCAGCATCTCCACCCTCCCGCTGGCCTGGCGCACCCCCTACGACAGCGACCCGGACGCGGCCGCCACCGCCCACGCCGCGCTGACCATCCTCGCCGAGCGTCTCGACGCCCTCGAGGAACTCACCGGCAAATCGATCCGGATCGCCCTCGAACCCGAGCCCGGCTGCACGGTCGAGACCACCGCCGACGCGATCGCCCCGCTCACCGACATCGCCGCGGCAACCGACGGAAACCGCATCGGCATCTGCATCGACATCTGCCATCTCGCCACCTCCTTCGAAGACCCGCACACCGCCCTCGCCGCCCTGGCGGCGGCGGGCGTCACCATCCCCAAAGCGCAGCTGTCCGCCGCACTGCACGCCGAAGAACCCCACCTCCCCGAGGTACGCGCCGCCCTCGCCGCTTTCGCCGAGCCCCGCTTCCTCCACCAGACCCGCACCCTTCCCCGAGCTCTCCGAGCAGGGGAGACCCCATCCGCCGCGGGACTGCGCGCCACCGACGACCTCGACGAAGCCCTCGCCGGCGACGCGCTGCCCGACGGCGCCCCCTGGCGCGCCCACTTCCACGTCCCCCTGCACGCCCCGCCGGCCCCGCCGCTCACCTCCACCCTCCCCGTACTCCAGGACACGCTGACCCAGCTCGTCGGCGGACCCACCCCACGCACCCGCCATCTCGAGGTCGAGACCTACACCTGGCAGGCCCTGCCACTCGAGCTGCGCCCCCGCAACCGCAGCCAGCTCGCCGACGGCATCGCCGCCGAACTCACCCTCGCCCGCGACCTGCTGGTCGACCGCGGCCTCAAGGAGCTGCCATGACCGACGCCACGCAGCCCACGCCCACCCCCCTGCTGGTCCTGGACGTCGTCGGCCTCACCCCCCAGCTCCTCGACCACATGCCGCACCTCAAGTCCCTGGCCCGGTCCGGCTCCCAGGCCCCCTTGTCCACCGTCCTGCCCGCCGTGACCTGCGCCGCCCAGTCCACCTTCCTCACCGGAGCGCTGCCCGCCGAGCACGGCATCGTCGCCAACGGCTGGTACTTCCGCGAGCTCGGCGAGGTCCTGCTGTGGCGCCAGCACAACGGCCTCGTCTCCGGCGACAAGATCTGGGACGCCGCCCGCCGCGCCCACCCCGGCTACACGGTCGCCAACATCTGCTGGTGGTACGCCATGGGCGCGGACACCGACATCACCGTCACCCCCCGTCCCGTGTACTACGCCGACGGCCGCAAGGAGCCCGACTGCTACACCCGGCCCCCCGCCCTGCACGACGAACTCACCGAGAACTTCGGCACCTTCCCCCTGTTCCACTTCTGGGGACCGGGCGCGGACATCGTCTCCAGCCAGTGGATCATCGACGCGACCCGCCACATCATGCGCACCCGCCACCCCGACCTGACCCTGTGCTACCTCCCGCATCTCGACTACGACCTGCAGCGCTACGGCCCCGACGACCCCCGCTCCCACGGGGCGGCCGCCGAGCTCGACGCCGCCATGGCCCCGCTGCTCGACGACGCCAAGCAGGAGGGCCGCACGGTCGTCGCCCTCTCCGAGTACGGCATCACCCGCGTCAGCCGCCCCGTCGACATCAACCGGGCCCTGCGCCGCGCCGGCCTCCTGGAGGTGCACACCCAGGACGGCATGGAGTACCTCGACCCGATGACCTCCCGTGCCTTCGCCGTCGCCGACCACCAGCTCGCCCATGTCTACGTACGCCGACCGGAGGATCTCGAAGCCACCCGCGAGGCACTGGGGGACCTCCCCGGCATCGAGCAGCTCCTCGACGACGAGGGCAAGAAGAGCCACGGCCTCGACCACCCACGCTCCGGCGAACTCGTCGCCGTCGCCGAGCCCGACGCCTGGTTCACGTACTACTACTGGCTCGACGACGCCCGGGCCCCCGATTTCGCCCAGCTGGTCGAGATCCACCGCAAGCCCGGCTACGACCCCGCCGAGCTCTTCATGGATCCCCTCGATCCGTACGTACGCGTCAAGGCGGCCAAGGCGATCGCCCGCAAGAAGCTCGGCATGCGCTACCGCCTCGCGGTCGTGCCCCTCGACCCTTCACCTATTCGCGGCAGCCATGGCCGCCTCCCCGCGAGCGACGACTGTGACAACGGGCCGCTCATCCTGTGCTCCACCCCCCGCGCTGTAAGCGGCCGCGTCGCGGCCACTGATGTGAAGTCCCTGCTGCTTCAACTCGCTGGTCTCCACTAAGCAGACGACACTGACAACGAGGAGTTATCCGCATGAGCCGCACGAGCAAGAACAGCGACCCCGAACTCACCCACAGGCTCAGCAGACGCGGCATGCTCGGCGTCGCAGCCGGTGCCACCGCCGCCGCGCTCCTGGGCGCTGCCGCTCCCGCCTCCGCCGCTCCCACGGCGGACGCAAAGAGCAAGGGCCGCGGCCGCCCCGTACTGCCCCCCGGCCGCCTCGGCATCCAGCTCTACTCCCTGCGCGACAAGGTCCCCACTCTCGGCTTCGCGAAGGTCTTCACCGAGCTGGAGCGTTACGGCTACGACGAGATCGAGTACGCTGGCTACACCCAGGGCTCCGCGGGCCCCATCACGCTCGCCCAGCTGAAGAAGCTCGCCGGTGACCACGGACTGCGCGGCATCGGCAGCCACGTCGGCTACTACTCCAGCGACCCGAACGCCTACACCTTCGCCCAGAACCTCGACAAGGTCCTCGACGACGCCCAGGCCCTCGGTCTCCCGCACATCGGCACGGCGTCAGGGCCGTTCCGCTACGGCTCGACCGTGGACGGCTGGAAGCGGGCCGCCGAGGAGTTCAACACCTATGGAGCAGCCGCCCGTAAGCGCGGCATGAAGTTCTACCAGCACAACCACGGCGAGGAGTTCTCCTTCGCCACCGACAAGCCCAACGTCCGCCTCTATGACGTCCTGCTCGCCGAGACCGACCCCGACCTCGTCTATCTGGAGATGGACATCTACTGGGCGTACGCCGGCCAGTTCCGCTTCTCCAAGCGCGTCGACGGCACCCCCGCCCCCTTCGACCCGCTGCGCTACGTACTCAAGCAGCCCCACCGCTATCCGCTCTTCCACGTCAAGGACGGCATCAAGGACGAGACCGCCCGCGACGGCTACCGGATGGTGGACGTCGGGGACGGGGACATCGACTACAAGCGCTTCATCTCCTCGGTGAACAAGACCCAGGGTGGTTACCGCGACCACCACTGGCAGACGGAACACGACAACCCCGTCGAGTCGTTCGCCTTCGCCCGCAAGTCCAGCGAGCACCTGCACTCACTGCGCGAGGGCCGCTGCGGCGACTGATTTTGCACCTGGGCGCTCAACGCCCGAAGGGGCCCCGGTCGAAACCGGGGCCCCTTCGGCGTGCGTGATCAGCTCAGTCGGTATCCCGGCTGATCGGCTGCGGGTTGGGAGCGATGCCCTTGGCCTGCGGCCTTCCGGGTGCCCGGAGGAAGAGCGCGAGCACAGCCGAGCCGAGGCCGATGAACCCGGACAGGGCGAAGGCTCCGCCGTAGCCCCAGTTAGCGACAACGACAGCGCCTCCGCCGGCTCCGACGAGGCCGGAGATCAGCTTGGAGCTGTAGACCATGCCGTAGTTGGAGGCGTTGTTGTTCTCGCCGAAAAAGTCCGCGGTCATGGCCGCGAACAGCGGGAAGATCGCCCCGCCGCCGAAGCCGGAGACCATCGAGCAGAACAGGAAGAAGGGCATCGAGCCGATGTCTCCGGAGAAGAAGACGCCGAACTGCGCGCTGCCCAGCACGAGGCAGACGATGATCAGCGTGTTCCGGCGCCCGTAGCGGTCCGAGATCCAGCCGATCACGCCACGTCCCGTGCCGTTGACGATCGCCTTGAGTGACATGGCGGTGGCCACGATGCCGCCGGCGAAACCCATCTCCTTGCCGAAGGGAACCTGCATGGCGATGCCGAAGATGTTGATGCCCGCCGTGCAGAGCAGACAGAACCACATCATCCACAGCACCGGCGTCCGGGATGCCTCCCGCGGGGTGTACTGCTTGACCGCCGGCGGGTTCTTCTCCAGCGCCCGGACGATCCGGGGGTCATCGGCGACCTTCAGCGGGTCGACCTCCTGGGGCCACCAGTTCTTCGGCGGGTCCTTGAAGAACCAGCCGGCGGCCGCCACCGCCGCGCAGCAGATCACACCGACGGCGACCAGCACACCCTTGTAGTTGGACAGGTTCATGTACGAGGTGAAGAGGAAGACGAAGGGCACCGAGCCATAGGCGAAACCGCCGTTGACCATGCCCGTCTTGCCGCCCTTGCGCTCCGGATACCACTTGCCGACCATGTTCACGCAGGTCGCGTAGACGAGGCCGGCGCCGATGCCGCTGAACATGCCGAAGCCGATATAGGCAACGATCACGTGCGGCGCGTAGGCGAGGGAGAGGTAGCCGAGGATGGTGCCGAGCGCGCCGAGCATCATCGCGCTGCGGGCGGGCAGTCGGCCGCTCTCGCGCAACTGCCCGGCGGGGAAGGCGACGGCCGCCTGGAAGAAGATCCAGACGCCCATCAGCCAGAAGATGTGCCCACTGCTCCACAGATGGGCCTCGTGCAGAGTTTCCTCGGCGGACGTGAAGGCGTACTCCGAAGAGCTGATGCCCATCATGCCGATCCACGGAAAGAGCACCATGGTCCATCGTGGACGCCCCATTATGTCCCGGTCTGTCTCACCGAGTCGGAAAATGCGGCCGTTCTGGTTCGTCACCTCCCTGTAAGAGACGGGGGTGGAGATGTGTGTTGTCGCCATGTCGATTGAACCTCTCACGTCGAAGAAGCTGGGCAGCGCCCCCTGTCCGTACTTCTCGTCCCGGGGTCCGCGGCGAGCGGTCACCGCAGTCCCCGTGGGTTCTAGCTCCCTCAGGTCATTGACCGCACCCCCAACAGCCCTGCCGAACGGGCCCAGCGATACTTCGCGCCGAGGGCCGCCACCGGCTTCTCCGTCGTGTACGGATAAGCCACGACGCCCCGCTCGAAGAGGTACTGACAGGCCTCCTCGACCTCGATGTCGCCCGCCAGCGAAGCCACCACAGGCTTCTCGACGCCACGGGCCCGGAACTCCTCGACCACCCGCGCCGTCAGTTCGGCGAAGACCATCGGCGGAGTGACGATCGTGTGCCAGTAGCCCAGTACCAGCGCATGGATCCGCGGATCCTCCATGCCCAGCCGGATCGCCGCCTCATACGTGGAGGGCGGTTCGCCGCCGGTGATGTCGATCGGGTTCCCGGCCGCCCCGAAGGGCGGAATGAACGCCTTGAACGACGCGTCCAGGTCCTCCGGGATCTCCATCAGCCGCAGTCCGTTGTCGACGATCGCGTCCGACAGCAGCACGCCCGAACCGCCGGCTCCCGTGATGATGACGACGTTGTCGCCCTTCGGCGCCGGCAGCACCGGAAGTGACCGCGCGTACTCCAGCATCTCGTTGAGACCGGGCGCGCGGATCACGCCCGCCTGCCGCAGGATGTCGTCGTACACCGCGTCGTCACCCGCGAGAGCGCCCGTGTGCGACCCTGCCGCCTTCGCCCCCGCCGCCGTACGCCCGGCCTTGAGCACCACCACCGGCTTCTTCGGCACGGTCGCCCGCGCCGCCTCCACGAACAACCGCCCGTCCTTGAGATCCTCCAAGTGCATGGCGATGCACTCGGTGTTGGGGTCCTCGCCGAACCAGGTGAGCAGATCGTCCTCGTCGAGGTCGGACTTGTTGCCGAGCCCGACGATCGCGGAGACTCCCGTCTTCGTCGTACGGGCGAAGCCGAGGATCGCCATCCCGATGCCGCCCGACTGCGAGGTCAGCGCCACGCCGCCCTTGACGTCGTACGGAGTGCAGAAGGTGGCGCAGAGGTCCTGCCAGGTGGAGTAGTAGCCGTAGATGTTCGGACCGAGCAGCCGCACTCCGTACCGCTCGGCGATGGCCACGATCTCTGCCTGCATCTCGTGCTCACCGGCCTCGGCGAAGCCTGAGGGGATCAGGACGGCGTTCGGGATGCCCTTGCGGCCGACCTCCTCGAGAGCGGACGCCACGAACTTCGCGGGGATCGCGAATATCGCCACGTCCGGCTCACCCGGAACATCCATCACGCTCTTGTACGCCTTGCGGCCCAGAATGTCATCGGCCTTGGGGTTCACCGGATGGATGTCGCCCGGAAAACCTCCGTCGATCAGATTGCGCATGACCGAGTTGCCGATCTTGCCCTGCTCGTTGGAGGCGCCGATCACCGCCACCGAGCGTGGCTGCATCAGCCGTCGCATGGAGGTGAGGATCTCCTCCCGGGAGTACTGCCGCCGCTGGACCGGGACTTCGGTGGTCAGCAGCACCCGAACGTCGGCCGCCATCACGCCGTCCTCGGAGGCGAAGACGGGGTTGAGGTCGACCTCGGCGATCTCCGGGAAGTCCGCGGACAGCTGGGAGACCCGTACCACGAGATCCGCGAGCGCGTCACGGTCGACGGCGGCGGCGCCGCGTACGCCCTTCAGTATCTCGGCGGCACGAATGCCGTCGAGCATCGAGAGCGCGTCGTCCTTGGACGCCGGTGCGAGGCGGAAGGTGACGTCCTTGAGGACCTCGACCAGGACCCCGCCGAGGCCGAAGGCCACGACCTTGCCGAAGGTCGGGTCGGTGACGGTGCCGATGAGCACCTCGGTGCCGGACGGCACCATCTGCTGCACCTGCACGCCGAGGATCCGTGCCCCGGGGGCGTACGTCATGGCATTGGAGACGATCGAGGTGAAGGCGCCGCGCACCTCCGCCGAGGACGTCAGGCCGATCTGCACACCGCCCGCGTCCGTCTTGTGCAGGATGTCCGGCGACACGATCTTGAGCGCGACCGGGAATCCGATCCGGTGGGCCAACGCGACGGCCTCGTCCACACACTCAGCGAGTGCCTCCGTTGGGGTGGGGATGCCGTAGGCAGCGGTGATCGCCTTGCCTTCAGGGGCGGTGAGGGCGTTGCGACCCTCGGCCAGCGCGGCGTCGAGCACCGCGCGTACCGCTTCCTTGTCGTACGTCACTTCAAATGACTCCGTTCGACTTGAGCAGGCGAACTTCCTCGTCGCCGAGGCCGAGCTCTCCGACGTACACCTCTTCGTTGTGCTGACCGAGCAGCGGTGAAGTGACCACGTCCACGGGGGAGTCGGAGAGCTTGAGTGGACTGCCCACCGTGGTGAAGCTGCCGCGCTCGGGGTGGTCGACCTGGATGACCATCTCGTTGGCGGCGAGCGAGGCGTCCTCGATGATCTCCTTGGTGGAGAGGATCGGGCCGCACGGGATATTGCGGGCGTTGAGCTTCTCGAGGACCTCCCACTTGGGAAGGGTGGAAGTCCACTCCTCGATCAGCTGGAACATCTTGGAGAGCTGGGGCAGGCGCGCCTCGGGGGTCGCCCACTCGGGGTCGTTGGCCAGTTCGGGCCGGCCGATCAGCTCGCTGATCGGCTGCCAGCCCACCGGCTGCACGATCACATAGACATAGTCGTTCGGGCCGCCGGGCGCGCACTTGACCGCCCAGCCCGGCTGTCCGCCGCCGGACGCGTTGCCCGAGCGCGGCACGTCGTCGCCGAAGTCCTCGTTCGGGTACTCGGCGAGCGGGCCGTGCGCCAGGCGCTGCTGGTCGCGCAGCTTGACCCGGCACAGGTTGAGCACGGAGTGCTGCATGGCCACATTGACGCGCTGTCCGCGGCCGGTGCTCTCGCGCTGGTAGAGCGCGGCGAGGATGCCGGCGACGGCGTGGATGCCGGTGCCCGAGTCGCCGATCTGCGCGCCGGTGGCCAGCGGCGGGCCGTCCTCGAACCCGGTGGTCGACATCGAGCCGCCCATCGCCTGGGCGACGACCTCGTACGCCTTGAAGTTGGTGTACGGGCCTTCGCCGAAGCCCTTGATGGAGGCGTAGATGATCTTCGGGTTGATCTCCCGTATGCGATCCCAGGTGAATCCCATACGGTCGACCGCGCCCGGCCCGAAGTTCTCCACCATGATGTCCGAGCGGCGGATGAGCTCGGTGAGGATCTCTTTGCCGCGCTCCGTCTTGGTGTTGAGCGTGATGCTCCGCTTGTTGCAGTTGAGCATCGTGAAGTAGAGCGAGTCGACGTCCGGGAGGTCGCGCAGCTGCTTGCGGGTGATGTCTCCGCCGGGCGCCTCGAGCTTCACCACGTCCGCGCCGAGCCAGCCGAGCAGCTGAGTGGCGGAGGGGCCTGACTGTACGTGCGTCATGTCGAGGACGCGCACGCCCTCAAGAGCCTTGGCCATGACGAAGCTCCTTCACTTGTACATGGTCTGGTTCGTGGTTCTGGGGGGGTACGCGTCCGGGGCGCGGGCGGTGTCCGGCACGGTCGCGGCGAACTTGGTGATCGGCGTCGTCATGCCGAGGTGCGGCAGGTCTTTCAGCGACCTCATCCTGGGCCGCCTGAGCACCCCCTGACCGCCGATCAGCAGCATTGGTGACTCGGCGCGTAAGGCGCCTGCGACGCCCGTGACGGGGTCCGTCGTGCCCGGCCCGGCGGTGACGACAGCGCAGCCGGGCTTTCCGGTGGTGCGCGCACAGCCGTCGGCGGCGTGGCCGGCGACCTGTTCGTGACGTACGTCGACCACCAAGTGCCCGCCGGAAATGCGGTTTTGAGCGTCGTCGGGCATGACGGCGTCCTGTCCCTTCTCGGAGGGTATGACTGTTCTCGCGGTTCATTGCATACAGTCTTCGAATACTGTATGAAGCTTGTTATCCCGCATCCGGTGGGTGGTGTCCAGGGGGCGTGCGGCACTTTTCAGAGAGCGAGCCGTCATGGATCTGTATGAGCATCAAGCAAGGGACCTCTTCGCGGAGTACGGCATCCCGGTGCCGCGGGCGGAGGTCGTCGACACACCACGCGAGGCCCGTGCCGCCGCCGAACGGCTCGGTGACCGCGTCGTGGTCAAGGCCCAGGTCAAGACCGGAGGACGCGGCAAGGCAGGAGGAGTGAAGCTCGCCGCCGACCCGGCGGCCGCCGAACTCACCGCCCGTCAGATCCTCGGCATGGACATCAAGGGCCACACAGTCCACCGAGTGATGCTGGCCCAACCCGTCGACATCGAGGCCGAGTTCTATGTCTCGTACGTCCTCGACCGGGCCGCCGGCCGCTTCCTCGCCATCGCCTCGGCCGAGGGCGGCATGGAGATCGAGGAGGTCGCCGAGACCCGGCCCGACGCCGTGGCCCGTATCCACATCGACCCCGTGGAAGGCGTCACCGCCACCAAGGCCGCCGAGATCGCGTTGGCTGCCGGACTGCCGGCCGGAACGGCGGACGTCCTGCTCAAGCTGTGGCACGTCCTGGTGAAGGAGGACGCCGTCCTGGTCGAGGTCAACCCCCTCGTCCGTACGACCGAGGGCCGGATCCTGGCCCTCGACGGCAAGGTCACTCTCGACGGCAATGCCCGCTTCCGCCATGCCCGCTGGGGTGCCTCCGACGAAGACCCCGGCGGCGACGCACTCGAAGCCGCCGCGGCCGCCAAGGGCCTCAACTACGTGAAGCTCGACGGTGAGGTCGGCATCATCGGCAACGGCGCCGGCCTGGTCATGTCCACCCTCGATGCCGTCGCCGGCTGCGGGGCGCGGCCGGCCAACTTCCTCGACATCGGCGGCGGGGCGTCCGCCCAGGTCATGGCCGACGGCCTCTCCGTCATCCTCTCCGACCCGGCCGTCAAGTCCGTCTTCGTCAACGTCTTCGGCGGCATCACCGCCTGCGACGCCGTCGCCGACGGCATCGTGCAGGCCCTGGACTCCGTCACCCTCACCAAGCCCCTCGTCGTCCGCCTCGACGGCAACAACGCGGCACGCGGCCGCGCCATCCTCGACGGCAACGCGCATCCGCTCGTCCAGCAGGCGACCACCATGGACGGCGCCGCCGACCGGGCCGCCGGCCTCGCCCGCACCGCCGCCAGCTGAAGGGACCCGGAATCATGGCCATCTTCCTCACCAAGGAGAGCAAGGTCCTCGTCCAGGGCATGACCGGCGCCGAGGGCATGAAGCACACCCGCCGGATGCTTGCCTCCGGCACCGACATCGTGGGCGGCGTCAACCCCCGCAAGGCGGGCAAGATCGTCGACTTCGACGACCGCGCGGTCCCCGTCTTCGGCACCGTGCGCGAAGCCATCGAGGCCACCGGAGCGGACGTCAGCGTCGTCTTTGTGCCGCCGCCCTTCGCCAAGGCGGCGGTACTGGAGGCCTCCGACGCCGGCATCGGACTCGCCGTCGTCATCACCGAGGGCATCCCCGTGCACGACACCGTGGCCTTCCAGTCGTACGCGAAAGAGCGCGGCACCCGAGTCATCGGACCCAACTGCCCGGGGCTCATCAGCCCGGGACAGTCCAATGCGGGCATCATTCCGGCCGACATCGCGGCCAAGCCGGGCCGGATCGGACTGGTCTCCAAGTCCGGCACGCTCACCTACCAACTCATGTACGAGCTGCGCGACATAGGCTTCTCCTCGGCGGTGGGCATCGGCGGCGACCCGGTCGTCGGCACCACCCACATTGACGCCCTGGAGGCCTTCCAGGACGACCCCGACACAGAACTGATCGTTCTGATAGGGGAAATCGGCGGCGACGCCGAAGAACGCGCGGCCGCCTACATCGCCGGGCACATCACCAAGCCCGTCGTCGGCTATATCGCCGGCTTCACCGCGCCCGAGGGCAAGACCATGGGCCACGCCGGGGCTATCGTCTCCGGATCGTCCGGCACCGCACAGGCCAAGAAAGCGGCCC
Organism: Streptomyces sp. NPDC000880; assembly: GCF_053599675.1. NCBI lineage: Bacteria > Bacillati > Actinomycetota > Actinomycetes > Kitasatosporales > Streptomycetaceae > Streptomyces > Streptomyces sp. NPDC000880. Next base: position 82,352 of record NZ_JBSFMS010000016.1, read on the forward strand.
TGGAAACGGCCGGAGTTCGGGTCGGCTCGACCCCGTCCGAGACCGCTCGACTGGTCCTCGACCTGCTCCCCACCCACGCGTAATGTCGTTCCGCTGACACCTCGGCGACCGGGCCGCCCCTGTGCGGAGGCGGCCCTTGATCGCCACTTATGCCCCGCCTGCCCGCCCAGCACGAGCTACGAGCGGAGAGTCCCAAGATGTCACCCAACACCCTCACCACCGAGCACACCCCCCAACTCCTCCTCAAGCCAGGAACCGCCTGGTCGGACGCTTGGCAGCGCTGCCTCGCCGTCGCCCCCGAGGCTTTCTCCGACGAGCGCGTACTCAACCTCTGGGACGCCCGCTGGCATGCGGACGGCCGCGCGCTGCCCGCCACCAGCCCCGTCGACGGGAGCCCCATCGCCGGGCCCCCGCGCCTCGACGCCGCCACCGCCCAGCAGGCCGTACGCGCCTCACTCGACCAGCACCGGGTCTGGCGCCACGTCCCGCTTCCCGAGCGCCGTGCCCGCGTCGCCGCCACCCTCGACGCCCTCACCGAACACCGTGAACTCCTCGCCCTGCTCCTCGTCTGGGAGATCGGCAAGCCCTGGCGGCTCGCCCAGGCCGACGTCGACCGGGCCATCGACGGAGTGCGCTGGTACGTCGATGGCATCGAGCCCATGCTGCGGGACCGCACCTCGCTCCCCGGCCCCGTCTCGAACATCGCCAGCTGGAACTACCCGATGTCCGTGCTCGTTCACGCCATGCTGATCCAGGCCCTGGCCGGCAACGCGGTGATCGCCAAGACACCGACCGACGGCGGCGTCGCCTGCCTCACCCTGGCCTGCGCGCTCGCCGCCCGTGAAGGTATCCCCGTCACCCTGGTCAGCGGCAGCGGCGGCGAGCTGTCCGAGGCCCTTGTCCGCTCGCCCGAGATCGGCTGCGTATCCTTCGTCGGCGGCCGTGACACCGGAGGGGCGGTGGCCACCGCTGTCGCCGACCTCGGCAAGCGCCACATCCTCGAACAGGAAGGCCTCAACACCTGGGGCATCTGGAACCACAGCGACTGGGCCTCTCTGACCGCTGTCATCCCCAAGCTCTTCGACTACGGCAAGCAGCGCTGCACGGCGTACCCGCGCTTCGTCGTCCAGCGCACCCTCTTCGACGACTTCCTCGAGGCCTACCTCCCCGCCGTACGCTCCATCCGCCTGGGCCACCCCCTCGCGGTCGAGGACCCTGCTGATCCCCTCCCCTCTCTCGACTTCGGCCCCTTGATCAACGCGGCGAAAGCCAAGGAACTGGCCGACCACGTCGCGGAGGCCGTCGACCGAGGCGCCGTCCCCATCCACCGCGGCTCCCTCGCCGACGCCCGCTTCCTCCCGGGCCAGGACACCTCGGCGTACCTCCCGCCCGTCACCCTCCTCAACCCGCCCCCCTCCTCCCCGCTCCACCACGCGGAACCCTTCGGCCCCGTCGACACCATCGTCCTGGTCGACACCGAGGCCGAACTCCTCGCCGCGATGAACGCCTCGAACGGCGCCCTCGTCGCCACCCTCTCCACCGACGACCCCGCGACCTACGACCGCCTGGCCCCGCAGATCCGGGCGTTCAAGGTGGGCCACGGCAAACCCCGCTCACGCGGCGACCGCGACGAGCTCTTCGGCGGCTTCGGCGCCTCCTGGCGCGGTGCCTTCGTCGGCGGGGAACTGCTGATCAGGGCGGTCACCGACGGCCCCGAGACGGAACGTCTCCCGGGCAACTTCCCCGACTACCACCTGATGCCCTAGCCAATGCCCTGCCGGTCGGGGAGCAGCGCAAAGCCCCGATCGGCCGCCTCCGGCACCGTACGCTCCACGGCCTGTACGAGGAGCGCGCGGTGCCGGACGAGCGGCTCTCTCCTGTCCTTGGGAGCGAGCAGCAGCAGATCATCGATCCCGGCGAGCAGCCGTCGCGACACCTGCGGACTGCCCGCCGCGCACCACCGGATCTCAGCGAACCCGAGATCCACCAGATCGGCCCATTCCGGCACGTCCTGCACCAACCGCACCACGCCGAGCCGGTCCTGGTGATGCACCTCCCCGAGCGGCATCCGCACCACCGCCGCCAGGAACTGCACGATCCGGTCCAGGCACTGCACCGCGGTCGTCGGATCATTGACGGCCGGCGAAAGCGCCCGCAGCCCGATGTCGGACAACTGCCTCAGCCCGAACCCGAGATCCTGATTGAAGGTGCGCTCCACCCCGACGGAAACGGCGTACCGCTGTGCCCCGAGCGACGACGCGCCCTCCCCGTGCACCGCCAGAACGGGAGTTCCGGGCACCAGGAAGTCCCCGATCCGCGGAAGGAGCCGCAGCACGACCCCGTTCCGCCGCGCGGCCCGCACCAGCAGCGCGACATTCACATCCAGCAGCACCCCGGCCCGCCCCCGATAGGCGATCCGCGCCGTCTCGGCCGGCAGCGGCGAAGGAGCCGACACCCCGGCGGGAAGCCGTCGCAGCACCTGGAAGGACTCCCGCGTGATCCGGTCGACGACCGGCCCGATCTGCATCAGCCGCAGGGTCGACGACACGTAGGCGATGAACAAGAACAGGCTCAGCAGCACCAGCAGGCTGGTCAGCATGCTCTGCACCACCGGCACCGAGGTGACGCGCCGCGGATCGGTCTCGCTCTCGTACGAGCTCAGCACCAGCAGCGAAAACAGAAACGTCGCGAGAAAGACGGTCAAGGTCAGCTTGCTGATACGGCTCCGTACGAAGATCCGCACCACCCGGGGCGTGAGCTGCCCACTGGCCATCTGCACGGCCACCAGCGAAATGCTGAAGACGACACCGATGAAGGTCATCATCGCCGAGCTCACCGTGGTGATGATCGTCTTGGCGTCCTCGGCGATCGAGAGCAGGTCGCCGAGTGCCTCGTACGCCTCCTGGTCCTGCAGATACGCGACCAGTCTGGTGTCCAGCTCAGCAGCGCCCCACCACAGGAGCATCGCGGCCACCAGCCCGGCGGTGGGAGCGAACCAGAAGGTGTCGCGCAGATGCTCGCGCAGCGGCGAGAGCGGACGGGGCCCGCGATAGGTGCGATCACTCACGGTCGTGAAGGTACGTCCTGTACCACCCGTACCCGGCGACCAACAGAAAGTAGGCACGGTCGGAGGCGCCGTCGGCGGGACACCCGAACACGTCCACTGCACCCCACTGACCACCGGATATACAGGTGAGAGCGGCTTCGAACCCCTGGTATTGTTGTTCACGTCGTCGCGGGAAACCGGGCGGTCACCTAGTCCGGGTGGCGGAATGGCAGACGCGCTAGCTTGAGGTGCTAGTGCCCTTTATCGGGCGTGGGGGTTCAAGTCCCCCCTCGGACACCAGCTGGGACCCCACTTCATGTGGGGTTTTTTGCATTCCTGGGCTGTTGCATGACCAGTCATGTGACCAAAAAGCCGAGCCCTCGAACTGCGGCACCGCCGCCGGGCCCGCCCTGCGCGGACTGCATCCGCAACGCCCGCGACACCGGCCTGTGCAACCTGTCCCAGTGGCGCGTCATTCTCCTCCTCAGGTCGTGGATCTCCACCGTGGCGGAAGCGCGGTCGACTGTATACACTCGCACCAGAATCTGTACGGCGACGGATCGTCCCAACTCGGAGGTGACATGGAAGACTTGGCCCCCGACGTAGTGCTGGGGATGGCGGCCCAGGCACCCGACGGCATAGTGATAGTCGACCATGAAGGACTGATCCGGTACTGGAACCGCGGAGCGGAGCGGATCTTCGGGTACTCGGCGGCTGAGGTTGCCGGCCGCAACCTGGACGTGATCATCCCCGAGAAGCACAGGCAAGGTCACTGGGACGGCTTCGTGGCGGCCATGGCCGCCGGGTCCTCCAAGTACGGGGACGACGACCTCCTGGCCGTTCCCGCACTGACCGCGGACGGCGGGACCGTGTCGATCGAGTTCAGCGTGGTGCTGCTGACCGGTCCTGACGGGAGCGCGGGCCACGTCGGGGCAGTCATCCGGGATGTCACCGCACGACGGGCTCAGGAGAAGGAGATACGCCGGCGACTGCTGGAAGCCACGCCGAACCGCGTAACGTCCTGACGCTGCCGAAAGCCCCCCTGTTGTCACCGGCTGCGGGACGCTGCCGACCGTCTGAGTTGCGCAGGATTCCCGACATCGAGCTGGTGCGTTGCGTACCGGCGATCTTGGTGACGTCGAGCCTGCCGGCTGCAATCCGTGTCGCACGGGCCGAAGTCCGCCGGCGCGTATGGAAGTTGGCCGGCAGTGCAGCCCCAGATGCCAACAGGCAGGTGACCGTGGACCTGGACGGCGTGCTCGTGCTTGCACACTCCGATAAACAGGACGCCGCCGCTCCGACCTGAAAGCTGATCTTCGGACATCATCGCACCCATTCAGCAGGCGGGTCGTGGCCTGGCTCGCCCAGCGGGGCAGCGGCCGTCGTACTCGGTCGGCCTGACCACCACCGTGCCGGCCTGACCACCACCGTGGACATTCACCAGGCCGTGCTCCAGATACCCGCCGCCTGGACCCCTGCCGTCGAGCCGACGGCAGTACGACGGCC